>JBEKTG010000201.1:0-6498 GCA_049516275.1 Candidatus Acidiferrales bacterium | reverse complement strand
CGTCAATGTGATCGACGCGCAATCCATCCACCTTGCCCTGCTCCACCCATTCGATGGTCCGCGCGTGCCGCGCTGCAAACACTTCCGGATCCTCGATCCGCACGGCCACCAGTTCGTTCAGCCCGAAGAACCTGCGGTAGTTGACCTCTTCCCCCGCATTCCGCCAGTACGCCAGCCGGTACACCTGCGCCGAAAGCAGCGCGTCCAGCCGGTCAAAAGATGCCGCCTCGCCTTTCGTGCCATTGAATGCTCGCAGTGTCGTGTCGATCGCTTCTCGAATCGCCCCATCCGATTCGTAAGCCTTCCACAAATCACCTTTCCCGCGTGCAACGCTCTCGCGGAAATCGCCCGCCGCAGCCTCACCCCGATCAAAAGCCAACGGTAGCTGCCGCACCCGCCCCGCTTCGCCGGCTCCCAGCCGCTCCAGGCAAGGCTCGAGAATGGCACCGTAAGTCACAGGATTAATCGGATACCGGGTCCCCTCCGCCTCCGCGTAAAATCCCTTCTCGTCCAATTTGAGAGCAATCCCCTGGTTCGCCAGCACCTTCTCGTAGAAATCGGTGAGGTTTGGAATCACCACCCTGCCGCTCTGCAGCTCAGGAGACTTCGCACCCGCTGCTCCCCAATCGATATCGAAAAACGAGGCGTACGCCGATTCCCGCCCAAACTCCAGAACATCCATCCACCAGGGATTCTCCGGGCTCGCCGCCATATGGTTCGGGACGATATCGAGCAGCAAACCCATCCCGCGCTCCCGAAGCTCGCCGGCGATCCGGTCAAATTCCTCTTCGGTGCCAAGTTCCCGGTTCACATGAGTGGGATCGGCCACGTCATATCCATGCATGCTGCCCGAGCGCGCCTGATACTGCGGCGACGAGTACAAATGCGAGATCCCCAGCTGCTGAAGATACGGGAGCAGATTCCGGGCCTCCGCAAGGCGGAAGTTGCGATTGAACTGTATCCGGTATGTCGCCGACGGAATCTTCACGGGAGTTCCTGCCACGCTGTACCTACCGCCTAACGCCGAAACGAATTCAGGTGGATGCCGAACGAAGGAACGGTGAGTGGTCAGTCGAAGGGAACGAGGTCAAAAACTAAAAAGGAGAAGAAGAGAGAATCGGCCCAGCCCTCGCGCTTGGTTTTCTCCCAAGACACCCGCCTCCGCTTCTTCTCCTATTCGTTGCGGATACTACGGTTCCGCGCTCAGATTATCCGCAAGCCCGGGGCTTCCGCGAAATACGCCAAATTACTTACAAGGGCTCGGGGGATTGCTGTACCGATATCGCTGGCCGCCCACGTCGGCCGTTACGGCTCGATAATCTGATTCCGCACGGCGTAGCGCACAAGCTCGCTCACCGAATGGATCTCCAGCTTCCGCATGATGTTCGCGCGGTGCGTTTCCGCCGTTTTCACACTGATGCTGAGCACCGACGCCACTTCCTTGCTGCTCTTCCCTTCCGACAGCAACTGCACGATCTCCCGCTCGCGCGAGGTCAGCCGATCGCCGATGGGCCCGGAGATATCCGCCCCGGTTCCAGCCGGGCTGTTGAAGTTTGTGAGGATGAGTTCCGTGGCGCGCGGAGTGAAAAACGGTTTGTGATTGGAAAGCGCCTCCACCGCGACGATCAGGTCGCGGTCGGAATCGGATTTCACGATGTATCCGCGCACGCCCGCATCCAGGATGTCCCGGATCAGCTGGTCGGAATAGTGGACCGACAGCACGAGAATCTCGGTATTGGGCGACGCCTTCAGAATCCGCCGCGCGGCCTCCACCCCATTCAGTTCCGGCATGGTGATATCCAGCACCACGATGTCGGGCTTCAGCTCCTCGGCTTTCGTCACAGCTTCCCGCCCGGTGTGAGCCTCGGCGCACACCGTCCACCCAGGACGCGACTCCAGGAGCGCCTTCAGGCCCCGGCGCAGAAGGTCATGGTCGTCGGCGATCAAAATCCTTAGTGTCTTCATTACTGCCTCCCGTGTTCTGCCGCGACCGCCATCAGAAGCAATTGCAGTTTTATAACCACATTCAAGCGCACCATTAGTCCGAATATCAAGTGCATTATAAGAGATGCACTTAGAGGCACAGTTGAGTCGTCGCCGTCGCGCGATCCGGAGCGTTCTCAACGGTAGAAACGAAACACTTCGGAAGCCTTTTCAAGGCTCCGGCTCACGAGAAAAGCGAAGACGAGGTCTCGCCGTCCAGTCTCACACCCCGTCCCCAAGCGCGACGCAATCGGTTGTGAACTCCCGAGCGGCGCCTACTTCAGGATCCGCGCTGAATTTCGGCATCATCTTCCTTTGCGGGTATAACTGACACCCGCCCCGTTTATGATGGTGGACTTTCAACGGGAACAGCGGGGCGGGTGCCGGATGAACCAAACGATGAACGAAACGATGAACGAATCTACGAAAAATCAATCTGCTCCCTCGGTGCTGCGAGCAAGGTAAGTCATGCCTTCACCGCGGTCTATCCAAGGCATTCTGTACGTTCCCCGGTAGCTTGCTGTACTCGTTCAATCGCACCCTTTTTGTCCCTAACCTTCGGAATTCAGGTGTGATGCGGGCAGACGCCTCCGTGGCCTCCCTGCTAGGTGCCCCTTCCCCCGAAAATACGCGGGACTATGTATTGTTCAGCGGAACTCGATGACGCAGACTGCGGCCATCGAAACAGCCGGTGTAAGGCGATTTCGACGGAGGGCTCCAATGCTTCGATGGGCGCTAGCTTTTTTCGTAATCGCGATTATCGCCGCGGTTTTCGGTTTCGGAGGCATTGCTCTCGCGGCCGCAGGAATCGCGAAGCTTCTGTTCTTCATTTTTCTTGTTCTGTTCCTGGTGGCCCTCTTGGGAGGGCTGGTCAGGCGCGCCTAAAGCGCGCAGGAGCGAACACCTGATTTACTCGTAACGGCCCCGAAAAATCCGCCCGTGTCCCCCTGGTAACATCCTCGAAACAGGGGAGAGGATGCACAACATCCACTCCCCGCCCTTCCTTCCCTTATTTGCTGGTTGCAGGAAACGCAATCTATCTAAATCACGCTTGAGGTTCGAGGCTCTTGTAGGCGGCGTCAAGAACGCCGTTGAGGAACGCGGAAGCGTCCTCCGAGGAAAATTTCTTGGCGAGTTCGAGCGCCTCGTCGATCACCACTTTTGCCGGCGCCGTACCCGAGCGGAGTTCGTAAATTGCCAGCCGCAAGATGTTGCGGTCCACCGCAGCCAGCCGGTCGAGCCGCCAGTTTTCCGATAGCTTGCCGACGAGCTGATCGTTCGTATCGGACTGCGCCACCGCTCCCTCGAACAACTGGTTGGCGAATCTCCGGGTTTCCTCGGCCGCATGCGCCGACTTCCAGAAGAATTCTTCCACTCGGGAGGTCGCCTGGCGCGTCATGTCCCATTCGAACAGCATTTGCAATGCGAATTCGCGCGATTTCCGCCGGAGTGTCATCGCCGCCGGGTCTTCCGCGCAGCGCCGCCGGGTTTCGCGGCAAGCTTTCGAGAGAGCTGCGCCATTTCCACCGCGCCCATGCCCGCCTCGAAACCCTTATTCCCGCCCTTCAGCCCCGCGCGGTCGATGGCCTGTTCGAGGGTGTCGCAAGTAAGCACGCAGAACATCATCGGCACGCCCGAGTCGAGCTGTGCCAGCTGAATCCCCCGCGAGGTTTCCCCGGCCACGTAATCGTAATGCGACGTTTCCCCGCGCAGCACGCAGCCGATGCAGATAATCGAATCGCACCGCCCTGTGCCCGCCAGTTTTTTCGCCGCAATGGGTATTTCGAGCGACCCGGGCACGCGGATAATTTCGATTTGCTTGTCTTCCGCTCCCGCCCGCGACAACGCATCGAGCGCTCCCGCAAGCAGACGGTCGGTGATGAAGCTGTTGAATTCACTGACCACAATCCCAAAATGCAATCCCGCCGCATTCCATCCACCCCGCACCGTGGCAGGCTTTCCGCTCTCTGGCATTCGTTATCGCCCCTGAAACTTCGCCGGCCGCTTTTCCAGAAACGCGCGCGTTCCCTCGCGCATGTCCTCGGTCGCGCAGCACAGCCCGAAAAGCGTCGCTTCCAGAAACAGTCCTTCTTCCTGCGGCATCTCCATCCCTTTGCCGATCGCCTCCATCGAGTATTTCACGGCAAGCGGCGCGTTGGCGATGATCTTCCGCGCGATGGACTCGGCCGTCGCCAGCAGATCCGCCGCCTCGGTCACGTGATTCACCAGCCCGATCCGCAACGCCTCCTCCGCGCTGATCATATCCCCGGTCAGAATCAATTCCTGCGCGATTCCCTTCCCGCACAATCGCGCCAGCCGCTGCGAGCCTCCGTATCCGGGAAGAACACCCAGCTTCACCTCCGGCTGGCCCAGCTTCGCATTGCGGCTCGCGATCCTCATCGTACACGCCAGCGCCAGTTCGCATCCCCCGCCCAACGCGAATCCGTTGATCGCCGCAATCGAAGGCTTGCCAAGCGTCTCCAGCCGCCCGAAAACGCCCTGCCCGCGCAGCGCCGTGTCTTTTCCCTCGAGCGGCGTCTGCCGCGCGAGCTCGTTGATGTCCGCCCCCGCCACGAACGCCTTTTCGCCGGCGCCCGTGAGGATCAGCACCCGGATCGCATCATCGCTCCGCACGCTTTCCAGGCAATTGCCCAGCTCGTCGAGCGTCCGGAGGTTGAGCGCGTTTAGAACGCTCGGCCGGTTGAACGTGATGCGGGCAATCTGGTCTTTTACATCGAACAGCAGATTCTCGTATCCCATCACCATCCTCGTCAGGGCGTTGCCAGTGCCATCACCACGTTTCCGCCCTGCTGCCGCGCCTCTTCCAACCCGAACTCCGCGCGATTGATCCACTCGGTCACGCGATCTTCGTTATCGTCCGTCGGCCGCGAGGAAGACTGCGCCACCACCGCGCTGATCGTCAATTCCGACGCTCCCCAAGGCGGCTGGATTTTCGCGGCGATCTGCCGGAGCTTTTCGCTCAGCATCCGTGCGTTCTCTACCGGCGTATCCGGCAGGATGAACACGAGCGACCACGCTGTGTACTTGACCGCCACATCCGTCTGCCGGATCGACGAACAAAGCGCCCGCGCGAGTTCCTCCATATAGGAATCCACCGCTGAGTCGCCGTGCGACCTCAAAAGCTCGGCCCCGTTATCCACCTCGAGAACGATCAACGAGAGCGGAGAATTATGCGCCCGCGCCCGGTTCGTCTCGGATACCAGGCAGTCGATGTAGGCCCCCCGGCCGAGCAATCCGGTCTTCTCGTCCGCCACCGCCAGCGTGCGCACCAGGGACCGCAGCCGCGTGTGGCTCACCGCCAGCACCAACTGGTCGCCCACCGCCTGCAGAAAAAAGCTGTCGTTCGGCCTCCACCTTCTCGGCAAAGCATCGCCCACCAGCAGCGCGCCGCTCGAAACCTGCGCGTCCTTATCTGTGAGCACCACTCCCAGTGCCGATTCCAACCCCAGCTCTCGAATCCCCGGAACGGCCGCCGCATCCAGCGGCACCGCGCCCATCGCATCCGGAGCAGCCTGCGCCACGAGTCCCACAATCGACGAAATCTTCGGCGGTCCCGCCGCCGCCACGCCCGGAGCGAAATATTCCGCCACCAGTTGCGCGGCTTCCGCCGTGCCGCCCACAGCCACCAAGCAGCGCGTCACTCCCAGATGTTTGCCGATCTGCGCGGCGGTCGTCGCGAGCACTTCGCGGGGCGTCGCCTGCCGGTGCATCAGCCGGTTGATTTCCGCGATGGCCGCCAGATCGCGATTGGTTTCTTCCGCCGTCGGACCAGCCGCGACGGGGGTGGCAGGCGGAGCCGGAGGCGTATCCTCAATATGTGGCGCCGCAACGGTACTCGACGCAACCGGCGCGGGCGCTGCTTTCACAGGCGCGCCCTTCGGCCACCAGTTGGCGCGTTCATAGAGCGCCCGCAGCCGCTCGTTTCGTTCCTCTTCGCCGGGGAACAGGTGCGCCAGCCGCTCGAGGCGTTCGAGCGCCTTGGCCTGCAGCGAATATTGCAGGAAAATCTCTACCTGCACGATCAGGTCTTCGAGCGCCTGCTGCGCTCGCGACTCTTCGGTCGCCGGCGCGGCTGCCTCTCCCGATCCCGCCCCGGAAAAGCCATCCGTCCGCGTGGACACGGTGGCAGCCTTCGCCGCGCGCGCCAGAATGTTCTGGAGGAAGGAAGGATCCACCTTTCCTTCAAGCTTCGAGATGCGCTCCTGGTTCCGGTAATCGTAGGGGTCGATGTCCACCAGGCGGTCGAGCGCCGTGCACGCCTCCTTCATTTGCTCCGCCGCAAGGTACAGGTCGAAGAGCCGCATCAGCGCGTCAAAATACTTGGCTTCCCGGTTCAATTCCTCGTAAATGCTCGCCACGGTCTCGGCCAGCGGAATCGACGCGGGATAAGCCGCCGCCAGCTTGTCCAACTGCACGGACATTTCCCCTTCTTTTCGTGCCGCCCGCATCAGGTCTTTCAGATGCCGCAGTAGCGCCACCGCTTTTTGATCTTCC
>JBEKTG010000200.1:0-6527 GCA_049516275.1 Candidatus Acidiferrales bacterium | reverse complement strand
CGGGAAAGATCATGAGGGGAAGCCTCAGGCGGCCATCGCTTTTGCCGGGCCCATTCCGAACTTTTGGAGAGTCACGCGCCGGGAGAAGAGGGTTGCGGCGAGCATTCCCATCCGCGTGCGAGGAGTGGATCCGGAGGGTAACGCGTTTACACAGAGCGCGCAGGCGGTCGACGTGAGCCGGCATGGCGCGCGGTTGGATGGAATCGGCTATGTGACGCGGCCGGGCGAGACGATTGAAGTGAAGCGGCGCTGGCAGTCGGCGCGGTATCGGGTGCTGTGGGTGGGGCATCCGGGGACGCCTGAGGCGGGGCAGGCCGGCGTGTACGCGTTGCAGCCGGGAAAGAACCCGTGGGGAATCGATCTGTCGTAGGGCCGGCGAAAGTCTGAAGAAAAGTCGGAAAGAGAGATTCTTCGCTGCGCTTCAGAATGACTACCGCAACCCCAGCAAGTTAGCGATGGAGAGTCGCTCTTCGATTCGCTCAGAATAACTGCCGAACCTCATCTGGCTGCCAACGGCTTGACCGAGCTAGTCAGGCGGGTTACGCTTGCTTGAGTAACGGGAGCGGGCACCGCCGAACTTGATGAAGCAAACCGTCCGAATTGCCGGGGGAATTAACGAGTTCTTCGGCACCCTCGATGAAAACCTGAAATATTTTGAGTCCACCCTCAAGGTCCGCACCCACCTGAAGGACCACAACCTCGAAATCGAAGGCGAAGCAAAGCAAGTGGAGCGCGCCGCGCGGATTGTGGATGCCTACAACCAGCGCGTGCTCGAGGGGCGGATTCCCAACAGCCAGGAAGTGAGAGCGCTGCTGCACGTGGCGGCGGAAGAGCCGGTTGCCACGCTGCACGGAGCGTTTTCGCCTACGCGAACGCGCGTGCTGGGCAAGAAGAGCGTGGCGCCCAAGAGCGCTAATCAGAAGCTCTATATTGAGGCGCTTGAAAGCCACGACATGGTGTTTGCCATCGGGCCAGGGGGCACGGGGAAAACGTACCTGGCCGTTGCGATGGCGGTGTCCGCGCTGCTTTCAAAGCAGGTGAACCGGATCATTCTGGCGCGGCCGGCGGTGGAAGCAGGCGAACGGCTGGGTTTTCTGCCGGGGACGCTCCAGGAGAAGGTCGACCCTTATATGCGGCCGCTCTACGACGGTCTGCACGATCTGCTGGAAGCGGATAAGCTCGAGAGCTTTCTGGAGAAAGGCATTATCGAAGTGGCCCCGCTTGCGTTCATGCGCGGGCGAACTTTGAACGATTCTTTCGTGATCCTCGATGAGGCGCAGAACACGACCAGCGAGCAGATGAAAATGTTCCTGACCCGCTTGGGATTCAATTCGAAGGCGGTGATCACCGGGGACGTGACGCAGATCGATTTGCCGAACGACCGGCGGTCGGGGCTGGTGGAAGCCATTGAAGTGGTGGGGAAAATCGAGGGCATCGCGCTGGTTTATTTCGATGAACGGGACGTTGTGAGGCATAACCTCGTCCAGCGCATCATCAAGGCGTATGACGAATACGGCGGCGGAGGGCAGTCCAAGCGGCACGGGCGTTCGGGAAACGCGAGATAAGTCCGCCGCCTGCAAACTCAAAGTGTTCGCCTCACCATGATCGTGAACCGGCAGCGGCGCATTCGTGTTCCGGCTCGAAGTCTGGAGCGCTTCACCAGGGAAGCAATGGACCTGCTCCGTCTCCCCTCTGACTCTTTGACGGTTTGCTTTGTCACCGACGGCACGATGGCGCGCTGGAACCGTACCTACCGCGGGAAAGACCGCCCGACCGATGTATTGTCCTTCGCAAGCGATGATAAGGGCTTTCGACCAAAATCTGGCGGAGGCAAGAACGGGGCGCAGGCCGCGAGTGCGGCGGCGTATCTGGGAGACATCGCCATCGCTCCGGTGGTGGCGCGCGCGAATGCGCTTCGCTTCGGGCGGACGCTGGAAGACGAGATGCGCATTCTCATCCTCCACGGCATGCTTCACCTGATGGGTTACGATCACGAAACCGATAGCGGTCAGATGGAGCGGCGCGAACGCCGGCTTCGTCGCGCGCTTGGGTTAGCTTGACCATGCCGATTTTCCTCTACACAATTGGCGTCCTCGCTCTGACGATCGGCCTCGCCGTTTTTTCTTATGTGGACCGCGTATATCGCGAGTTCGGGCATGTGACGACCGGCCGCATTCGCCTGCATCTGGAAGCTTTTGAGGCGGAAATCGAGCCGCGCTTCAAGATGGACCGGCGGCGCGCGGCGATGATTTTCAGCCTGCTGGCGCGGCTGTGGCTGGTGCTGGTGGCGGCGGTGACGGCGCGCGGCGTGATCTTCTTCGTGCCCGGCACGTGGGAAGCGGCCATTGAAATGGTGTTCTTCCTGAGCGCCGAGGTGGTGATCGCCATGCAGTTCTGGCCCTCGGTGGTTCTGGCGGCGCTGCCCGGAGACTGGATCGCGCCTTTTGTTCCGATCGTGCGCGTGTTCGTCTGGGTAATCTGGCCGATTCAATTTGTGCTCGAACTTCTGGTGTCCGTGCTGCACGTATCCGAGGAAGAGCCGGTGGCTCAAGAGGACGACCAGCAGGCGATTGAAGCGCTGGTGGATGCGGCGACCGAAGAAGGGATCATCGAGCAGGACGAGGCGCGGCTGATCGAGCAGGTGGTGGAATTCGGAGACAAGCGCGTGCGCGACGTGATGACTCCGCGGCCGGATGTGATCGCGATTCAGGCGTCGGCGTCGCTCGAAGAGCTGAACAGCCTGGTGGTGAAGACGAAGTTTTCGCGCGTACCCGTCTACGACAAATCGCTGGACGACATTGTGGGCATCGCGATGGGGCGGGACATGCTCGAAGTGCCCGACACCGAGGCCGCGCATCGCATCGTGCGCGAGCTCATGCGGCCGGCGCTGTTTGTGCCGGAGATGAAGTTTGGCTCCGAGCTGCTGAAGGAGATGCAGAACAAGAATCAGCAGATGGCCATCGTGATCGATGAGTACGGACTGATGGCGGGAATCGTGACCATCGAGGACCTGGTGGAAGAAATCATCGGGGACATCGGCGAGGAAGACCGCCGTCCCGCTCCGGATGTGATTCGGGAGGCCGGCGGCACGATGCTGCTGCGCGGGAGCGTTCCGGTAGACAAGATTGGCGAGCTGTTTGGCGTGGAGCTCGATGAAGCCTCACAGCATTCCAACGCGACCACGATTGCAGGGCTGCTGAACGGGATTGCGGGGCACGTGCCGGCTACGGGTGAGGTGGTGGAATTCGACGGCCTGCGATTCGAGGTGATCGAGGCGAACCAGCGCAAAGTGCTTCGCGTCCGCGCCCGCAAGCTGGCGACGGGCGTGGCGTCTTCCGCGCTGATCTAAATTTGGTTAGCGATTTAGTTAGCGCGGTTCTTTCAGTTGGATTCCGCGGGTGCGGCGGAATCGCCAGCCAGTTTGGCAACTTCCTTCTGCAGTTCGCGGAGTTCGCGCTGCAGTTCCGGCAAGCGGTTGAAAATCGCGACCGATTTGCGCCAGGCAAGATTTTCCATCGCGGGGTAACCGGAATAGATGGCGCCGGGTGGGACATCCCCTGGTACGCCGCTCTGGGCTGTGAGGATAGCGCCGTCTCCGATGGTGAGGTGGCCTGCCGCGCCTACCTGGCCCGCCAGGATGCAGCGGTTGCCCACGTTCGTAGTTCCCGCAAGTCCGACCTGTCCACAGAGCAAAGTATCTTCTCCGATCTTGCATGCGTGCCCTATCTGGACGAGATTGTCGATTTTGGTGCCGCGGCCGATATGAGTTTCGCCTACCGTTGCGCGATCGATGGCGGCGTTGGCCTGGATCTCCACGTCATCTTCAATGATGGCGGTTCCGGACTGCCGCATTTTGAACCAGCTGCCGTTTGGCTGGCGGGCGAAGCCGAAGCCGTCGCTTCCTACCACCACGCCATTCTGCAGGAGCACTCGATTGCCGATCCGGCAGGCCTCGCGCACGGTGACGTGGGCGTGGGCGAAGAAGTTGTCGCCGATCGTGGCGTTGCGATAAATCGTGACGAAGCTGTGGAGTACGGAGTTCTTCCCGATGTGGACATCATCATCCACAAAGCAGTAGGGGCCGATATGAGCGCCCTCGCCGACTTGTGCGGACTGGGCGATTACGGCGGTTGGATGCACGCCAGGGGCGTACTGGGGAGCCGGGTGGAATAATTCGATGGCCCGGGCGAAATCCAGGTAAGGATTTGAAGAACGCAATACTGCGAGGCGCGCCGGAACGGGTTCTTTCGCGACAAGGATGGCGGAGGCGCGGGTGGTTTCGAGGGACGGGCGGTACTTGCGGTTCACCAGGAACGTCAATTCGCCGGGCTTCGCTTCTTCGATGCCGGCAACGCCCGTGATTTCAAGGCTGGCATCGCCCTCGAGTGTGCAAGCGAGTTTGTTGGCGAGCTCTCCCAGGTTCATGGCGGAATCTCCCTCGTGGTTTTGTTACGCGCGTAGTCCAGGCAGTTGAGCGTAAGCGGGGTTGCGGCCGTTGTAAAGTCGCCCGCCGAGGCGGGGAAATACTGACGGGCGGCTGCTTGGCTTATTCGGCGAAAAGCTTTGACTGAGCCGGGGCAGGTTTGGAGGCGCCGGGACGCTCGCGTGCAGGTCTGCGCGCGACGCCCACTACGCCCAGAACCTTCAGTTCAACGAGGGCAGTGCGCGGGACGAAGATGCGCAGGGTGTTGCCGTGGAGATCGGGCGGCGTGATCTGCACGCCCGCGTCGAGCAGGTCGAGAAGATTGTTGCCGACGATGCCTTCCATCACCTCTGCGTCGCGAAACCGCAGGCGGACCCAGAGGCCGTCGAGCTTGGGGCGGCTGAGAAACATCTTGCGCTCGGGCTCGAAGGCATCCGTAAATTCACGTACGAAATAGACGCTTTTGATGTCGGCCAATTCGATGGGGCGGCGCTCGCCGGAGGGGGTCAGCAGTTCTACGGAGTCGGAACGACCGAGGGTCGCGGGGTTTATGTAGCCCTTCAGGGAGGTGCGATCCAGGAAGAGGACAACGACCTTCTTATGCGTAGAGGAAGCCTGATTCTTCAACGAGGCGATGCCTTTTAGGGGGTACCAATGGTGTATTGTTGCTATACCCCCCGGCATTATGTTATCTTTCCCGATGGTTTTGTCAACTTGTTGGTGTTTAAAGGGTTAGCATCGGAGCCACCGCCGATTGACCGTCAAAGGACAGATCCTCCGATCGGCTTCCGTCATAACCCTTGTCACCCTTATCAGCCGGATTTGCGGATACTTACGAGACCAACGCGTCGCACTTCTGCTGGGCACGTCGCCTGCCGCCGATTCCTTCGTCTTAGCGTTTCGCGTGCCGGCTCTGATCCGCCGGATGACGGCGGAAGGCTCGCTGGCGGCATCGTTCATTCCGATTTTCACGGGGTACCTGCGGAATCGGACGCGCGAGGATGCGTGGGATTTCGCGCAGAAGATTTTCTGGGACATGGCTGTCGTGCTGGGCGTTCTGGTGGTGCTGGGGGTGGTGTTCTCCCGCCAGATCATCGGGGTGTTCACGATCTTCAGCGGAAATCCGGGGCACTGGGACCTGGCGGTGGCGCTCAACCGCGTGATTTTCCCGTCGATTTTTTTTCTGGGGCTCGCGGCAGTGGCGTCGGCGATTCTGAACAGCTTTCACGTGTTTGCGATTCCGGCGGCGACGTCGATTTTTTTCAATTTGAGCTTTATCGCGTTTTCGTTTCCGTTCCTCTACCGGCCCGTGCTGCGTTTCGTTTCCGGCAACCTGCAGACGCCGGCGATGGCGCTGGGGATTGGAATTCTGATCGGCACGGCGCTGCAACTGGGGGTTCAGATTCCGTCGCTGGTGAAGCGCGGGATGAAATTTCCGGTTTCCCTGTCCGTGAGCGATCCGGGAGTGAAGCAGTTCGGGCGCCTGATGGGGCCGAGTTTTTTCGGGATGGGCGTGTACCAGATCAACCTGTTCGTGGACACGCTGTTCGCCACGTCGTCGCGGATGCCCACGGGCAGCATCATGTCGCTGTACGTGGCCGATCGCGTGATGCAACTGGTGCTGGGGAGCTATGCGATCGCGATGTCGACCGCGATCCTGCCGACCATGTCGCACCAGCTGGCGGCGGGCAAGCTGGGCGAGATGAAGCATACCTTCGGCTTCGCGCTGCGCATCGTTTCGTTCATTACGATTCCGGCGGCCGTGGGGCTGGTGCTGCTGCGCAGTCCGATCATTCTGGTGCTGTTCCAGCACGGGCGCTTCGTGGCCGAGTCGACGTCACTCACGGCGAACGCGCTGCTTTATTATTCGCTCGGGCTGCCGGCCTTTGCGGCGATCAAGCTGATCACGCCGATGTACTATTCGGCGCAGGATACGGCGACGCCCGCACGCGTGGGCGCCTACGCGCTGGGAGTAAACGTGGTGTTGAACGCGGCGTTTCTGCTGTTCGCGTTCCGGTATCTTTCCAACGGGAGCCCGGCGCTGGCGAGTTCGCTGGCGGCTTATTTCGATTTCGCGCTGCTGTTTTTCTTTTTTCGGAAGCGC
>JBEKTG010000199.1:0-6533 GCA_049516275.1 Candidatus Acidiferrales bacterium | reverse complement strand
ACCTTGAGCCGCCCCCGCATCGCCGGGTCGCCGTCGATTACTCCTGCCAGGTTCTCGATGAATTTGATGATGAGCTTGGCAAGCTGGTAGGCGGGTGCAGCCTTGCCCGCGAAGAAAAACGTGCGCGGCTCGATCGCGAGGCTGGGATTCTCCTTCACCCGGTTGTATAGCACCACGACGCGCAGGGCGTTGAGGAGTTGCCGCTTGTACTCGTGGATGCGCTTGATCTGGCAATCGAAGATGGAGTCGGGGTCGACGGTCTGCCCGGACGTCGCCTGCAGCCAGCCGGCAAACCGCGATTTCGCGTCACGCTTGGCCTTGCGGAAGCTGTCGCGAAAGGCCTTGTCGCCGGCGAGGGGTTTCAGCTTCGTCAACTCGCTCAGATCGGTCACCCAGTGGTTGCCGATGGCCTCGGTGATCACCTTGGACAATTCCGGATTCGCGACCAGCATCCACCGGCGAGGCGTGACGCCGTTGGTCTTGTTGCTGAACCGGTCGGGGAACATCTCCGCCAAGTCCTTGACTGTGATTCGGCGCAGCAGCTCGGAATGGATCGCGGACACGCCGTTGGTGCTGTGGGAGCCGACGATCGCGAGGTTGGCCATCCGCACGTGCTTGGTGGGGCCTTCCTCGATCAGGCTGACGCGCTCCACGCGTCCCTCGTCGCCAGGGTACCGCGATCGAACCGAATCCAGCAGGCGCCGGTTGATCTCGTAGATGATCTCCAATTGGCGCGGCAGCAGGCTCTCGAACCACGCCAGCGGCCATTTCTCGAGGGCTTCCGGCAGCAAGGTATGATTCGTGTAACCCAAGGTTCTTTGGGTGATGTCCCAGGCCTGATCCCATCCGAGGTGCGCATCGTCGAGCAGAATCCGCATCAGTTCAGGGACCGACAGCGTGGGATGCGTGTCGTTCAGCTGGATGGCGGCTTTTTCGGGAAGCGTGGCCCAATCTTTGTTACCGCTTCGGAAGCGCCGTATGATATCGGCCAGCGAGCATGCCACTAGAAAATATTCCTGCACGAAGCGCAGACCCTGGCCCATGCTGGTGGAATCGTCCGGATAAAGCACCCGCGTGAGGGATTCGGCCTCGAGAGTTTCCGCCACCGCACCCACGAAATCACCGTGGCTGAACACCTGAAAATCGAAGTAATCGGGGGCGCTGGCGGCCCAGAGCCGCAGCGTGTTGATGGTCCGCCCGCCGTAGCCGGCCACGGGCCGATCATAGGGAACGCCGATCAAGCTCGACGGCCTGCCCTGGATCGCGTGTAAACCGCCTCCGCGCACTTCAAAAGAACAATTCAGCTTGATCTCAACCTTCTCGTCAGGCCGCGCGACCTCCCACGGGTCCGGCCGCAGGAGCCAGTTGTCCGGACGCTCCTGCTGCCAGCCATTCGAAATGGACTGCTTGAACATGCCGTATTCGTAGCGCAAGCCGTAACCGATAGCGGGCAGCTGCATCGTGGCCAGGGAATCGAGAAAGCACGCCGCCAGGCGGCCGAGGCCGCCGTTGCCCAGGCCGGCGTCCGGCTCCTCCTCGAGCAGCGCGAGCCAATCGAGTTTCTCCTCTTTCACGGCCTTCTTCACAAATGGATCGAGCAGGAGATTCGTCACGTTGTTGGCGAGCGACCGCCCAATCAGGAACTCCATGGAGAGATAGTAGACTCGCTTGGGATTCTGGCGCGTGTAGGTGCTCTCGGTGCGGATCCATCGCTGCGACAGGATGTCCCGGACGGAGCGGGCCAGGGCCGCAAAACGCTCGCGCGGACCCGCGGCCGCGACATCGATCACGTCGTCGAGCACCAGGTGGCGTTCATAGAGCGCGCCGGGAGTGCCGGCGAATTCGACGGGGCCGACTCCGTATTGGCTGCGCAGTTTCGCGATTTGTTCGGATTCCGTCGGGGCCGGCGGCTGCATCGCTCTCTGCGTACCCATGGGAACCTCCTTTAGCCTGCAACTGAATTCTGGCGAACGGCTGCCTCTGCACGGTTTTGGTCAGCGGCCACATGGCGAGTGTCGTTCCATAATTGGATAACAGGCTCGCCCAGGTTATGTTCATAGCCCAGCGCGCTCAGGCTTGCGGTGCTCAGAACCAGATATCTTCCGGCCGCGGCTTCCAGCTTGAGCCAGCGGGCGGCGAGCACCCGCAAGAAATGGCCGCTTGAAAAAAGCAGCACGTTGCCTGTGGCGGCTCGCACGCGGGCGAGTACACGGTCGGCCCGCGCGCCAACTTGATCGGGCGATTCACCGCCCGGACAGCCGTCGCGGAAAAGTTTCCAATCCGGCCGCTTCGCGAGAATCTGCTGCGAGGTCAGCCCTTCGTATTCCCCGTAGTTCCATTCGACCAGATTGGGGTCAACTTGCGCTGCGCCACCGAAACCGGCCAGCTCGCAGGTGCGTAACGCGCGTTGCAGCGGACTCGTAAAAACCGCTCCGAACTTCAGGCTGGCGAGCCTTCCCGCGAGCGAGCGCGCGTTCTGCTCGCCCCGCTCGGTCAGCGGAAGATCGGTCAAGCCGGTATGCTGGCCCGTGAGGCTCCAGGCCGTCTCACCGTGCCGAGCCAGGTAGATTATGGGAAGTTCGTTGCTCACCGTTTTGTTCTCACGGGATACGCTTCAACCGTCGCGGCCTGGTGCGGCACCGCCGGGCCGAAACTCGCGACATCCATCCGCCACTCATACACCCGGAGGCTGTTATTAGTTATGAAGAGAGTATTAAATCTGACCACCTGATCCTCGAGCCCCGCTCTGCAATCGGCAGCTATGGCGATACAGCCTGAACGCTTGCAAATCGTTTTCCACATGCGGAACTGGCGCCAAGCGCCGCCAAGTCGTTTAACGAGAGGCGGTATGGCGTGCCAGGAGTCCTCAATTAATGAGGATACCGTGTTTCCCGTTGCCAGCCCACTGCCACGTGGTAGCTGACTGACATTGGCGGAAGTGACCGACGGCCGGGCGCGTCGCCGTTCGAGGCATGTAGTCGTTTTGCCTGGCAGGCGCAGGATGGAAGGAACGCACTGGTGCGGAACGGCAGCAGAATCTGCGAGATTTTGGTAGGGGCGGTGGGGATCGAACCCACGACCTTCGGCTTAAAAGGCCGCTGCTCTACCACTGAGCTACGCCCCTGAAAAGTGGTCTCAACATCTTACATGAAAGAGACTTAGTGCACATGCGCCGAATGGGGCTCGGGGCTAGAAAAAGTGTCAGACGGCACGCGAACGTGCGGCGATAATCGCTCAGCGGCTCTTACCCACCGCATTGAATTTCCTGCATTTGCGGAAGGCTGAAGGCCAAATTATTTTCGCGCACTTGCGGCACGGCTGAAAGCTGTGCCCTGACGAAGAACCAATGTCGCCGCGCACCCTCTAAAGCTTCCTGCCGCTGAGCCGATTTATTGCTCGAAGGCTTGAACCCTCCGCTAGAGGCTGCGCGCGGATAGTCCAGCGGCCGCCTGATACGACCGTTCTAAAACTGTACTTTCGGCCAGTATTCTCGCGCGCGGCCCCAAGGTACGTTGGGCTACCGGGACCGACCGCCCTTCGACATAGGAGATACGATGAAAAGAACTGTGCTGGGATTGGCATTACTGCTCATATTCGCGGGTATCGCGCAGGCGCAGACCGCTGTGCCGGTTGCGACTTCAGCGCCATACGGCACGGACGGCAAGGCGATACCTCTGGTGTTTCCCGCAACGCTGCCGTCTTATGTTTACGTCAACACGGTCAATGCCAACGTGTATGCCTGGGATAGCACCCATACCACCTGGTTTAATGACACCACTTTCCGGCTCACCGCCGGCATTCTGGACGGACAGCCTCATCGCCTTACGCTCTACCTTCTCGACTACGACCATATGAATCGCAACGAACAGGTGGTGATATCCACGCCGCAGGGAACACAACTGGCCCAGGCGCCGGTCACAAATTTCACCAATGGCGTATACCTGAGCTGGGTCGTCACCGGCTACGTGGTGATCGACATCAAAAACACGGGCGGCCTGAATGCGGTATGCAGCGGGATCTTCTTCGATCCCCCCACCACCCCGACATCCACCGCGACTGCGCCCATTCTGCCGCAGCTCATCTACTCGGTGACCCTGAACATTACGCCGGTTCCTGGAGCTCTTTCGTACAAGGTGTACCGTGGAACGATGAGCGGCGGTCCGTACCCGGTGCTGGTTGGAACCACGTCCACGCTCGTGAATGGTTTCTACAGCGTTACGGACACGACGGTTTCGCCGGGCAGTACCTACTATTACGTGACCACATCGGTAAGCGCCGGCGGCGAGAGCGGATTCAGCCCGGAAATTCAGGCAAAACCATAGCGGACTGCCTGGTTCCGGGAAGCCACGCGAGAAAGCCGACTTTTGAATCGCTCAAGAGTCGGCTTTCCTGCGATATGTCTTAACCTCCTACGCTACGCGACTATTCCCGTCTGAGTGCTCCCTCGTCGTCCAGAAAGATACCTGGGTCTGACCGACCCTCCATCTCAAGTCGCCGGGGTGCACCTGATCCCGCTGAAGTCTCTACATTTCAGAGCCCCCCCTTGAGCTGTTGCATAGGGACGTGTTCGAGTGTAGGGTAGCGCCCGGCTGGCAATTTGGAATGCGCGTGTCGAGACGAATTTTTGAGGGGTTAAAGCCTCGGGTATTGCGCTTTCTCAGGAGATCGAATATGCGGCGTCTTGTTGGAAACTCGATCATCGTTGTGGCTGCGATTGTTTCTTTGTCTGGCTGGACCGGGATTGCGGCGCGCTCGCCGCACAAATTGGGTGGCCAGCAAAGCGGCGGGCAGGGCGCGGCGCCGAGCGCGGCGCAGGACGCGCAAGGCTCCGCCGCGCCGGAGGCGATGAATCCTTACGCGCCGGCTCCGTACCGTCTCGTGCCGAACTGGCCGCCGCCCGATCCGGCCGTCAGGTGGGCCGAGGTGATCCAGACCGAGCCGGATGCGCAGGGCAATTTGTGGGTGCTGCATCGAGGCTCGCCGCCCATCCTGAAACTCGAGCCGAAGACGGGCAAGGTGCTGGCGGCCTTTGGCGCCGGGATGTTTGCCGGGCCGCACGGCTTCACGATCGATGCGGACGGAAACCTCTACGTCACCGATTGCCCGCTCGGGCCCGGAGCGGATCCGGCTGCACTGAAAGCCGGAAAGGGCTACCAGCTTTTCAAGATGGATCAGCACGGGGAAGTTTTGATGACAATCGGCAAGGCCGGCTATGCGATGGCTGGTCCGGAGAGCTTTGTGTGTCCGACCGATGTGGCGGTGGCGGCCAACGGGGACATTTTCGTCACCGACGGGCATCGCTCGGCCATCGATCATTACGGCGACCGCGTGGCCAAGTTTTCGAAGGACGGGAAATTCATCAAGGACATCGTGGAACGCGGCTCGGGACCCGGGCAGGTGTGGCAGCCGCACAGCATCGCTATCGACGCGGAGGGGCGGTTGTTCGTGGCGGACCGGTCCAACAACCGCCTCGAAATTTTCGACCAGGAAGGCCACTTCATCGATATCTGGAGGCAGTTCAGCCGGCCCAGCGGCATTTTCATCGACAAAAAAACCGACACGATCTACGTGAGCGACTCCGAATCGAGCCCGCAGAATCATCCCGGCTGGCCGCGCGGAATACGGATCGGGAACACCCGCACCGGGGCGGTGAACTATTTTATCTCCGGCACGGAGCCGGAAGGCGTCGGCATGGACCTCGATGGGAACGTGTACGGATGCATCGTTTCGCACCCGCGGCTGGAGAAATACGAGCCGATACGGAAGTAACGAAGCCTTCTTTCGAAAAAAACGGGTAGCACAGGCACTCCTGAAACTCCCGGGTGCCTGTGCCACCGCAAAGTCAGTCCGCCGTGGGGAGTTCGCTCAGCTTGGGAGCGGGGCGGCCGCGCTTGCGCTTCCAGACGTAATCCTTGCGGAGCTTTTCCTGATGCTTTTTCACCTGTGCTTCAATTTCGGCGAAAGCCGCTTTCGCGCTGGTGGGAACGTCCGCGCCCACGCCTGTGGCGTGAAAGGTTCCCGTGGGGAGGGTGAGATTCAGCGCAAAGCTGAACTCGGTTTTGCGGGGAACTTTCTCCATGGAGCTGTGGAGCAGCACGGAATTCGTTTCGTAATGCTTGAGCAAGCGATTCAGTTTGTCGATGTGGCGCTCGAAATCATCCTCAATCGCTTTGCGGTATTCCGGTGCTACGTGACGGTAGGTAATTTTCATAGGGCACCCGGTTTCTGCAGGATTTAACGGACTGGAGGGGCGTACTCATCGAGACAAATTCAGCATAGCGCCGCGGGATGCGCGTTTCAACCTACCAAGCGAGCGCGCGGTGGGTCCTTTCCGGTTATCCGACCATGCGGGACTTTGACGATTTCAACAGATAGTGCTCGGAGAGCTTCATCCGCGTACCCCCAGATGGTAGATTAAAACTCCATTACGTGTTTAATTCATTTGGCGAGATTTTGGAGAATCCGAGCGTCGTTGAGTCCTGCGGCTATTTCCTGCGAGGAGGAAGCTTATGAAAGCGATTGTTTTGTTCCCG
>JBEKTG010000198.1:0-6534 GCA_049516275.1 Candidatus Acidiferrales bacterium | reverse complement strand
TTCTTTCTGGAGAAAGTCACTGCTGCAGCGGGACGCGCTTCAAGCTGACGACTACCAACAGCGGTCCCATGGCCTCCCGCAACCTCGGCGCCGTAGTCCTGGTCTATGGCCGCGCTCGAAGTTCTGGGCCAGGGCCGCGATCCGCAAGCTCGGCGAACTAGCGGCGGCGCTCCGGCTCCGATTCCCACCCACCGATCCCTCTACCTTGGGGTGCGGCGGCTCTTGGTAGGTGCAGGGCTGGCGCTAGCTAAGCTACTGCAATCTTGAGCGGCCGGACATCCCGTTTGATTTCCGCCTGTTGCTTATCCTCCGCCACGTCGAGATCGTATCTCACCTGCAAATTCATCCAGAACAGCGGGGAGGTATTGAAATAGCGTGCCAGACGCAAAGCCGTGTCAGGCGTGATTCCTCTCCGCTCCCCGGCGATCTCTGCAATGCGAGTTGTGGGAACACGAAGATCCATCGCCAGCCTGTTCATGCTCAGCCCGTACGGCTTCATATATTCCTCGCGGAGCATCTCTCCCGGGTGTACCGGCTTCAGTTTCTTACCCATCGTTCACCTCGCGACTGCGCGCTCTTAGAAGCCATCAGCCATCTCATATATGGAACTCGTCAGGGCACGGCTTCAGCCGTGCCAAAAAAGCCCAACGGACAAAGGGGTTTTAACCCCTGAGGGGGGCAGACGGGCCGGTCGAAGCATTTATGAGATAGCTTTTAGTGATAATCCGTAATCTCCACATCGTAAGCGTCAGAGTTCTTCCAAACGAAACAAAGCCGCCACTGGTCGTTTATCCTGATGCTGTGCTGGCCTTCACGCTTTCCGTGCAGCGGTTCAAGGCGCTTGCCCGGAGGAGAGGCCAGATCGGACAGTTGGGTTGCCGCACCCAACTGCCGGAGCTTTCTAAGCGCAACCCGCTCGATGGCCCGAAAGCGCCTTACGGAACCACGCTCGTGAAGCCGTTGTGTCTCGCGGTCCGCGAAGGTCTGAATCACAGGCCGATCGGTCTTCTGCGTTGCCTTTGCGTTTGCTTTAGCGGTCGCCTTTCGCTGTCATCCTGAGCCCATACGCGCGGAGCGCGGATGGGTGAGGGACCTGCTTCTTCTTCTTTTTTCATCTCCGTTATTTGCCCGTCATCCTGAGAAGCGCATCCTGAGAAGCGCGGCGACGAAGTACGGTTCTCCATCGCTCGCTTTTCGAGCGATGAATCTCTCCTCCTGCGCCAATTCGAGCAACATCACCGTAACGCGGCGCCCCATTCTCGTGCTTCTCAGCGACGCAGGGTCTTGCTCCAGCCTTTGCGGGTGCCCGACCCTTCGGTTTTAAGGGTCGGTCTTCTGCCTTGCTCTTGCGTTTGCTTTAGCAGTCGCCTTTCGCTGTCATCCTGAGCCCATACGCGTGAAACGCGGATGGGTGAGGGACCTGCTTCTTCTTTTAAGATCGAACCTTTGAGGGCGCCCGCCGTTGCAGCTTTCAAGAGTGGGTCTTTCTCTCCGGGGCGGCGAGTCTCACAAGCCGCGGACGAGGAGTTTCTTAGTGGGTCGGAACTTCAGTTCCGACGTTCACGCCGGCGCGCTGCGCCCGCCGCTCGCAGCGCCCTAACCGCGAGCCTCTCTCCTCAACCTCCTCTGCCTCCGGTCTACCCCGCCAGCCGCGTCGATTGCCACAGCAGCCATCGCCATCGCCCATGCACCCGCGTGTAAACTTCGGTAAAATGCTCCGGGATCACCAGGTTCCGCCCCTCTCGCACGGCAGTCAGGTCGCATCGCCCGGTCAGCACCGCCGCATCCCCGGAAACCCAAACCTTCACGCCGCTCATCTTCAGCGACGTGAACGCCCCCTTACCGGACTTCATCTCGCCCAGAAAATCCGCCTTGGACTCCGTAACGCCGCCCTGATGCGTGTAAGTAAAGTCGTCGGCCATAAGCCGCTCAAGTGCCGGCACATCTTTCTTCAGAATCGCCGCAATGCGCTGCTCATCGAGCGCCCGTATCTCGCGCTCCGCCCTGGAATCCTGCGCGCCGCAAACAACCCCCTGCGAAAGCACCATCAGTATCACCAGAACAAACGTCCGCCTCATCGCCACACCCTCCGTGCAACGTCCCTCGATTTTCAAAGCGGGCATCATACGTTCCGGTTCGTGCTCCCGCGCAGTCGTCCTACCGTTCATTGAAAGCATCGCTTCACTTCTGGCCAACTAAAACCGTCCAGGGTATCGAGCGTCCAACGTCTCCATGATCTCCACAGTCGGCTGCCGAACGACGCCGTGTTCGCTCGTGAGGAAAAGAGGATTGACAATAATATGCAGCCCTCTTGTTACCTCAGAACTGTCGCATTCAATGGCGGTTTCTTTGCGATCCAGGGGAGGGACAATGGGCGGCTCTATATCGTAAAAGGCAGCAGGCGATGCAGAAGTATGCACCCTGCAGGGAGTTGCCGAGGCGCCTGTTACTGATTGCAGAGTTTCATAAATAGCAGATGCGATCGCAACTGCGGCATCGGGACTGTCGGACGATGGGCGCAAATGTCTGACGACGCGAACCAGCTTTCCTTCTTTGGAAAACATGATTACCCCGTACATGTAGACCCCCTTGATGTCGCCTTCACCCTCAGGTCGATTTGATATCATGCCGTCAGCGTGGCGAAAGAGAGAGTGTTTCGCTAATTCCGCTCTCAGTTCATCCTGCGAAATTCCAAGGTGCAGGACAGCGTCCCATAATGTGATGGTTGCGGTTTGCGCTCTTGCATTGCCGAGCGCGGTCAAGAACGCCAGAGCGAGAATCAACATTGGAAGCCGCATCGTTTCACCTCGCGCAAGCTTTCAATCCGGACTCGTGGCACTGCCCGCGCAACGCTCGCTAAGCAAGGAGGCAAACCGAGGAGGCTGGAAAGAATTTGCAGACAGTAGAACTACTCGGCTAAAACCCACAGGCGATAATATACTACCTACTAATTTACCCTGCAATTCGCGTTCAGGACCTGCAGCACAGAGGGCGGGCCAGCCACAAAGGTCGTGTTTTGCCGGGCACGAAGCGGTATTTCCGGTGTCCATCTCAAGAGTGCGTTAATTGGGACCTAGGCAACCGTGCCGACTCTTATCGGTTCTGAGAAGACAGATTGTACCCCGCCAGGGGAGGAATCTACGTGCTTATGCAGCATGGTTTTTGCAGCACTATTCTCGTTGTGGTTTTATTGTCGTCGTCTTGGACATGCGTTTGATATTGCGGCCTGAGGTGCCCACATGCGGCTGATTGCCATCGGGGCATTTGCGATTACTGTTCTTTCCGCGAGCCTTTGGGAGCCTTCGCGTGTATTTTCCGGGGGCCAAATCCCAGAGAAATCATCTGTCGCCATCTACGATGCAAATCCGTCACACATTTGGAACCGGCTTCACTCTGTGGTCTTTATGCGTGAGGATCTGCCCGACGCGAAGTTAGTCCCTGACGCCCTCGATCCTCCACTCTGGCCCAGCACGCAATATCTTCTGGAAAACCCCTCGCACGAACGCATTCTCCGGATTCTCGACGAATTCTTACAGACGCACGCCGAGAGACTGATCACGGACCCGGCCATGCGAGCGATCCTGCAGCGTGATCTGTGGGCAGTGTTCGACTGGTCGGTTCAGCAGCATGCCAGGTCGGGCAAGCCCGCGTACGAAAAGGAAAAAACGGAACTGCAGTCTCGGTTGGCAGAAGTAATGCGCCGACTGGCCTTGACACCGGAGGAAATTCGCTCGCTGCCCTCCAATTACGCGCTGGCGGTCGCTTCTGGACAATTTGCCAGGGAGTATGACCCGGACCATCCCGATCAGCCGTTCTTGCCTCCCGACTTATTCGTCTTGCGCGGACCTTGGGTTCGCATTTTTGGAATGCCTGACACTAATCCAGTTGCCTCACAACATGCCTCCACATTTTCCCGGTCCAGCTTCCTGGTATTCATGCATCTTCCGGAAGGACGTAAGGCGACCTTCGACTATATCCGAACGCTTTGGGACTTCCCGCAGCCGTGGGTTCCGCGTTTGGGCAATCCAGACGTACGAACGCGAGACCAAACGACGGTGAATCCTCAATTGCCACAGTTTCCTCCGGGAACCCAGGTCGCACTGGTGCGCCAGATGATGCTTTTTGACAACCAAGGAAACCTGGAAGGGACGCCCATCACCGAAAGCGTGCAGGTCCGCGTGTATCGTAGAGTTGCGACGAATGGGAATTTGGCCTCTGGTCTTGTCGGGGCGAACGAAGCGAGCGGGCAGGATTTCTACGAAATCAAGCTGAGCCGCCCGCAACTCTTCGCAAGGAAAGCGGGCGGGTTAAGAGCAATCGAACGGACAGAGAAGGAGTTTGCCATTTTCAACTCGTTCGGTCCTGATGAGGGACCTCCAAATCAACGAGTCTCACTCGATAAACATCGTCCCGTCCTGGAGGAATGCGTTCAATGCCACCGTGATCCTGGGATCAACTCAGTGAACACCCGTGGCCGCTTGCTAAAGCCAAACTGGCTCGAACAGGAATTCCCGGCCGGGGTCCCTGAAGGTAGCCCGTGGGAATACGGCCAGGATATCGGCTGGAAGCAGGATCGTTATGACTGGGGATTGCTGAACGGCTATTGGAACTCCACTAATAATAAATAGGGACGGTCGATCCGGCGACTGGGTTCCCACGGAGTATTCGTTTCAAGCGGAATTAACGGCGCCCGACACGTTCAGGTTTGCACAAAACGGTACTTCCGGTGTCTATTCCTTACAGGTCTACGGGCCTCGATGGATGGCGATGTTAAACGAAAAAGCAACCCAATGAAGGTCCCCAACGCTGCTCGATGGCTTCTTCTGCTGATTCTTATTACCGGCTGTTCCCGTTTGTTGGCTCAGACCGCGGCCGAGCCTGGCGCCCCCGGCGCCACGGTTAATGGTCTCGAGATGTCCCTCTTTCTTGATCCGCAACAAACGGGAACGAAGCCTCAGCTCCGGGTTGGACTGCGAAATGTTGGATCGTCGGCCATCGAACTCACGCTGGGGTCGGAGTGCCGCGCCGGGAAACCCGAGCCGAACATGATTGCGCTCGTTCTCACCGACGACCAGGGGAAATCCCAGCGTTTGACCGACATTGGATCAGAGCCTTCTCTGGACCCTTGTACTGCACTGGCCTTGTCCTCCCTATGGCGAGAAACCCTTGCTCCCAGTGCATCGTTTTCGATACCGATCAATGTGGATTACTACAAGAACTTATCGCGATTCACCGTGAGCGATCTTCTCGCCGTGAAAGACGGGCAGCAATTGAAAAAGGGATGGGAGCCGGGGCGCACGTACTCGGTGCAGGCCGAATTTCCCATCGGCCCAGCCGCGAAAGGTTCCCATATTGCAAAATCAAATAAGTTGCGAGTCCATTTTCCTGCCGAACAGCAGTGACTCACGCGGGATCCTGCGCCGGGAGAGGTCAGCGAAGCGCGCCGCTCGCAGCATAAAAATACGCAGCGCAGTTGGGACACAATCTTTGTGACACGCGCCGCGGCGATCTCTCGACGAAGCCCGGCACCCAGTCCCATATCGCCGCCCCAGCCTTTTTGCGCCGCTGCGTCCGCCGGCAATGGCTGCACATGGTGACGATCCCATGCCCGTTCACATACGCGAAGGGGTACGAGGGCATCCCCGGATGCTCGGGGCCGTGCGGCCGTTCCACGCGGAGCGAATTCTCCACGATCAAATACGAATCAGCCAGCGGAAGCACGCGCAGGTGGAAGAGCCGGTACAACTCGGGAGATGAGCATTCGAAATCGTGCTCCCACGTCCGCAGCTTCTCTTGTGTCCAGGTGAAGGCGCGGGCGTAGAACGGTCTCAGCGGCACGGCCATCGCTTCCATCACCGACGCGCCGAGAATCGCCGCACGGTTGATTCCCACTCCGCCATTGGAGGCGGCGAAATCGTCCCAGGCTTTGTTGCAGTAGACGATGCGCAGATCGGCCCCGAGAAGGTAGACAATCGAGGAGTCTTTTTCGAGCCTCATCAGCCGAAATCCGGCCCCTTCCAGGCGCCGCTCGGGCGGCATTTCCACCTTGAAATCGTCAGGCATGGGTTGAAGACCGTACGCGGAAATACGATCATAACCCGCGCTAATCGCAAGTTATACCGAGGTATGAATACGGGCAAGCGGATTATTCATCAGCAATTGAGCGGAGCCGGACGATCCGTAGAGCTGCGCAGAAAGACTCTTTCGTTCAGCGCTTCTGCGTACGTATATGCGTAGAGCTACGCGGAGGATTATGCGTAGAAATTGACCAGTTGCGGCGTCTCGTGCGGCCAGTTCATCCAGAATCCCGTCTCCGGAACGATGAGGCCGTCGCGCAGCCGGAGCTGAATATTGTGCAGAAGCCGCGCGGCGATTCCCGAATACCCGCCGGGGAGGGAATCGACGCGCACCACTTCTGCCAGATATTCCCGAGAGAGGGAAGACGGATCCGCATGATGGGGAAAGCTAAGAAAAAGCTGCACTTTGCGCAGCAGGGTGAGGCTTTCGGCGACGAAGTAGACTCCATTGCGCGAG
>JBEKTG010000197.1:0-12713 GCA_049516275.1 Candidatus Acidiferrales bacterium | reverse complement strand
GATCCGGGGTCGGTATGTCAATACCTTGATCGATCTAGCTGTCGTAATACGTTAAGGTTATCGATAACGTGCCGGCCTACAGCACAGCGGGAAGATGAGGGCGTGCCCTTCAAAGTGATAGAGGAATCATCGACATACAGATTATTTCACACGTATTACGATTCGGGAAATTTTGAAATCCGGTTGACCACTGAACTATGCGCGCCCTCCGGCAATCGCTGGGGGCACAATCGAGCGCAACGGACTGCGCGCAAGTACGGCGAAAACATTTCGTGATCCATGCAGCGCTGCGGAATATCGGCAATGTTTACCGAGTCAAACTGCGGATTGATGTCGGCGCGTCGACATTGCAAAATTCGGAACCGCGCGGAAATATTTTGAGAACTCGCCCAACTTTCGAACGAAAAAATAGCGGCAAGAAAAGTCGCAAAGAGCGGCTACGGCATTTTCTTGAGGCAATAACATTTCCTCCTCAAAGCAAACCGTGGCGAGTGCCAGGGTGGCTGTACTATCTAGAGAGCAGCGGTTGAAAGCGAGGGCGCATGGGAAAGCTTCTAGTGGGTCTCATCCTGGGAATCGCGATTCTCCCCATAATCGTTTTAGGGTACCTGATGCTGGGTCTCGCTCCCGCCGCAGCGACGGCGCCCCCCATGCCGTTTGAAAAGTTCCTTGCCGGCACCGCGCTGCATAACCGCATCTCCCGGGAGGCGCCCCAGCGCGATCTTTCAAGTTTCACAAACCAGGACGTCGCCGCCGGGGCTGACATATATAAGAAGAACTGCTCCATGTGCCACGGACTCCCGACGCAACCGGCTCCGCCAATCGCCAAATCGATGTTTCCGCAAGCGCCCCAGCTGCTGACGCCCGAAGGAATGGTCACAGACGATCCAGTCGGGGTGACTTACTGGAAGGTGCAGAACGGGATACGGCTGAGCGGAATGCCCAGCTTTGAATCCATACTGAATGAGCAGCAGAAATGGGATGTGAGCGCCTTCCTCGCCCGGGCCGATAAGCTTCCTCCGGAAGCTCAGGAGGCTCTGAAGGCGGGACCGGACGCGGCCGGACCGGATTCGTCTAACGCTCCGGCGAAAAAATGGGCACCCAGCCTCGACCCCGCAAGGCGGTAGGCGATCCCAACCTGCCTCAGAAATCGATGTGGAGCCGGAGGGCCGGCACGATCACCGGCCCACGGGCCTTGTTGTAGCCGGGATTATTGACGTGCTGAAGATCAAAGGAAGTAAAAACGCCTCTCCAAACATGCGCGGTGTAGAAGCCTTCGAATATTTTCTCCGGACCATACGTCAGACCGCCGTCGCCCAGCAGACAGCCGAGCCCACCGAGTGCCAGGTACTGCTGATGAGCCGCCACGATCCCGTTAGCCACGAAAACAGCGCCAGCCCTGTCGTTAGGCCGGTGCCAGGCGCTCCCGCGGGTGAACGCCCCCAATTGCAGAGTGCGATCAACTTCCGTATAGGCAAATGACTCGTTGCGGCCGTCGCTCCAGCCAAGGCGTCCGAAAACGCCGATATCCGGCGTAAGCTCCTGTTCGAAATCGAGCCCGAAGCCGTATTTGTGGCGTCCTTGTCGGCGGCTGGAGATGATGTCCGGAGTGGAGGTCTCGCCTTCGCGGTAATCTCCAATCGCTTCCTCGTAATTACCCATATTGCCGTGATTGAGGTAGGACAACAAGCGGATGACACCGTCTCGCCGGGCGATGCGCTTGCCGCGGGCTTCCAATTCGAGGTTTTCGGCACGAGCGCGTGCAATATCGGCGTCGAGATGAATTCCGTTGGCTACCTTGGGCATCAGCGCTTCGGAGAACCGCACGGTCCACCAGTGATCGTCATATTCGATCAGGGCGCCATCGGTGTAGCCGCGCGTGTTGGCCGCGTAATCGTAGGCGCCGTTGTTGTCCACCGTCCAGTTCATGAACTGCAGGTGGCTGTCGCTGCCCAATGAGTTGAGATCGAAGAAGTCCACCATGCCGAATTTACCGATGCGGAATTCCAGGCGGCGCGCCGGAAGTGAAGTGGCCAGGCTGAGCGGCGTCCGCTCCGCTTCGATTCGTTCGTCGCTTAGCGGGATGACCTGACGCAACATGGCCCGGGCGATATACGGGGTGGGACCAAGCTCGGGATTACGCACCACGTCGAGATTGGTGAATCCGGCCAGTCCCAGGGCATCGCTCAACCCGTGGCCACCGGCACTTTCGACGTCCAGGAAAACCTCGGTCGTGGGCCGGAGTTCGTATCCAAGATACAGCGTGTACAGCTGGGAGGTGGCATTCTCGGCGTGCGATCGCAGGCTGTTGGGACCGCTATAGGCGGCAGAAAAGGCGGGGTGCCACTGCAAAATAATGTTCGCCTGGCCGGAAATCCAATAACGGCTGGATTCCGGGTGGGGGAACAGAGTCAGGGCGGTGTTGTCCTGGGCCGAGCCATCAGGTGCCGGGGACGATGGCGTGGAGGCAGGGGCCGCCGGCATTTGAGGTGCAGCATCCTGAGCCCGCGAGAGTGGCGCCCCAACGGACGACGCTAGACACAGAAACACGGCCGCGAATTGGAAAATCCGATGGCGCATAGTATCGGCAGGCTGGTCTCGTCAAACAAATTGATTGGTCCGGGCGGAACCTTTATAGTATACCCCGCTAGGGTAGTAAACGAATGTCGCACATTTCACGGGAAAAACTCGATCTCCTGAACCGCACCAAGAAAGTCGTGGGCCAGCTGGAGTCGGTGCAGCGGGCCCTGGAGGAAGATGCCGGATGCGCGCAGGTACTCCAGCGTCTGGCGGCCGCCCGCGGCGCGATCAACAGCCTGATGGGCGAACTTCTCGAGGACCACATCCGGCACCATATGCCGCGAACCACCAAATCCTCCGAGGAAGCCGCGGACGACGTAATCGAGATCGTGCGAACCTATTTGAAGTGAGATTTATTTCACCGCCTCCGCTAATGCAAATGTTCCCTCCCATGGCGATTTTTGCAAAAGTGCGGGCGGGCATCCCGATTGCCGGAATAGCACATCTTTAGTAGTCTCTACCATTGCCTTAACGCCAGCGTTTCGACGCACTGAATCAGGGGTGAGTGATTTGCGGGGAAAAATCCGGCTTTCTTTTTGGTTGGTTCTGTTTCTGGCCTTGCTTCTGCCTGGTTGCCAACAGACGATCAATTTTCCAGCGCCGACGCTTAATGCAATCTCCCCCACGAGCATACAGGCCGCCCAGCCGACGTTTGTCCTCACGGTCACAGGAGCCAGTTTCACGCCCTCTTCGTCGGTGGGCTGGAATGGCGGTAACCTCAGCTCGATTTTTGTGAATACGAACACGCTCACCGTACAGGTGCCAGCTTCGCTGATCCAGAATCCCGGCACGGCGAACATAACCGTTTCGACGCCCACTCCCGGCGGGGGAATCACGACGCCGCTTACGTTCACGATCAATCCAAACATCAGCCCCACGCCGACCATTACATCCACTTCGCCGTCGTCTGTGCTCGCCGGTTCGGCGGCAACCACGCTGGAGGTGCAGGGCACCAACTTTGTGGCGCAGTCGGTGGTAATGCTGGGCAACGTTCCGCTGTCAACGGCCTACGAGGGACCCACATTCCTGCGAGCCTCGGTGCCGGGAAGCAATCTGGCCACCGCCGGAACGATTCAGCTTACCGTGGTGAATCCCGCAAGCCCGTCGCCGGGCGGCGGGAGCTCCAACACGTTCTCGTTCAATATCGACAATCCGGTACCGAGCATCACTTCCCTGAGTCCGGCCACCATAGCCGCAGGGGGGGCGGCCACCAACCTTTCCATATCGGGTACCGGCATCGCGTCGGACGCGGTCGTGCTTGTGAACGGCGCTCCTCACACCACCAGCGCGGGCAACACATCGGCTGTCATTATTTTAAGTTCCGGTGATTTGAGCGCCGGCGGGATCGCCCTGGTGCAGGTGGTCAATCCGGTCCCTGGCGGAGGCACCTCGAACACACTGACGCTGGCGATCAATCCCACCGATACCGCCGGTTTGCCCATCCTGGTCGACTATGCTCCTGACGGCACCCAGGCGAATGCTGGAATCTGCGGAGGGCTGCTGAGCTGCCAGAACGATTCGCTGGGCCTTACCTTGACCACCTCGGGCCCCTCCGCCAGTTCCACGGGGCAGTTCATTGCGTTCGCCTCTGTCTCGAGCAACCTGATCACGAACGTGTCCAGCGCCGCCAGCCAGATTTTTGTGCGCGACACCTGCATTGGCCAAACCTGCACACCCCTCACGTTTCTTGGGAGCGTCACGTACAACGGTGTCGCCGGCAACGGCGCCAGCTCCGAGCCTTCGCTGGACGACAGTGGCACGCAACTCGCCTATACGTCGCTCGCAACGAATCTGGTGAATTATGCCCAAGTCAACGGGGGTACGCGCCAGATCTACTGGCAGCCCGTTTGCGCGCCGACCAGCACAACTACCGGATCGAGCTCGACCAGTACGATTCCGGTTTGCAGCACTGCTATTTCAACTTCCTCTGGCACGAACACGACGACCCCCACCAACCAAGTCGTGCTTGTTTCCATCGGCGCGGACGGGAGCGCCGGTAACGGTGACAGCTATAATCCCGCGCTGAGTTCGGACGGGCAGTATGTGGCGTTTGTTTCACTCGCCACCAACCTGGTTTCCGGAGCCACGGTTGATGGCGTAACGCCGCAAGTTTACGTTCGCTCTTTGTGCGGCGGCATAACCCCGATCACGCAGCCCAGCACGACGACGTCGACGTGTGTGCCCACTACGTACCTGGTTTCGTCACCGGATGGGGTGACTCCCGGCAACGCCCCCAGCGGGCATCCGGCCGTTTCCCAGGGCGCCACGTACGTGGCGTTCGTATCGTCGGCCAGTAATCTCAGTGTGCCCAATCCGAATAAGGCGCAGGAAGTTTTCGAGCAGAACGAGTGCCAGATCGCCGGAACCAACTGCGTGCCAACGACGGTAATTATTTCCACGCCGGATGGCACAACTCCTGCCGGGGGTGTTAATTCGCAGCCTGCAGTTTCTTACGACGGCCGCTTTGTGGCCTTTTCATCGACGGCCGCAAACCTCGGTGTCGCCTCGGGCGGCGTCCAGCAAGTCTACGTGCGCGATACATGCACGTTGGCGTCGACCACGACCACCACCACTTGCGTGCCCGCCACGCGCCTTGTTTCGACTCCCAATGGAACGTCGCCCGCGAACGGCTTGAGCGAAAGCCCCAGCATCAACCAGAGCAGCACGGGATCCGGACAGCTGATTGCGTTCGCGTCGCTGGCCTCAAATCTTTCCGCCAATGCCGCGAATGGCGTCGAAAACATTTACGTGCGCAACACCTGCAACACGGTTGCGTCATCGAGTTCGGCGTGCGCTCCCGGAACGGCCCTGGTGAGCCAGGCGGCCGGAACATCTCCGCCCGCTACAAACGGCAGCAGCTATGCCCCGTCGATCAGTTCAGACGGGCACACCGTCAGCTTCCTTTCCTTCGCAAGCGATCTGGTCGCGCATGATTCAAATGGCTTCGAGGATGTGTTCCTGGCCAGCTCGACGTTCTAACGCTCGGTCTCCCGCAAACAGCGGCAGTGGCGACTATCGAACGTTTGTTGGATTTGGCAACAGAGGTAACGATAAGCTGGACGGGCTTGGGAGCGTGCCCGGTCCCTTTTCTCGGTAACCGTTGTCCCCGCGTTTGCAGCTCCCAACCCGCACTCGAAATGGTGAAGCGCGCGACGGATCGCCGCGATGGCTCAGAAGGTATATTTTCGGGGTACCGTGGTAGTAGTACTCAGTGGCCCGACGGGTGTGTCGGGGCGTTCGGAACCACGATTCGCAAAGTGATCTGCGTCGGCTTCTGCGAGTGGATGGAGACCCGCTTGGCCCACTCTGAATAAACACCGCGAGAATAAGCGCGCAAGTCGTACTGTCCCGTGGCAAAATGCGCGAATGCAAAACGGCCATCCGCGTCGGTGTGCGTGGCGTGGGGGTGCTGGCCGTCGGAGGTCTGCATCGTCACGGTCGCCCCCGAGATGGCGCCGCCATGCGCGTCAATTACCATTCCTTCCAGCGTGCCGACGCTAGTCCTTGCGTGCGAGCTAAAAGAAAGACCCAGAATCGCAACGACGATTAGAATGGGGCGTAAGCTTTTCATGACTCGCCTGTTCAGAAGCGTGCGGACCAATCGTCAACTCGCACGCTGTAAGGGCGAGTCGATTTTCTCGCATCTCCGGTCGGCTTGCCATCGATGGCTGCCTGGAGTGCGGCCATCTGCGCGTCGATCGGGGGAATTTTAGCCTGGAGCTTCGAAATCTGGTCGCGGTACCAGGCGGCATTCCTTTTCGGGGCCGACGCAAGCGCTTTTGCCGGTCTCGTTGCAGCGCCGGTCGAGCGGAAAGTGGAAATCGCCGGGTCCGTATGCAAACCGGATACGTCGTCGTTGGTCCACACCTTTTTCCCCGAGAGCGGCTCGGCGGTCGCCGAATTGGAAGCCGCCGGTTGAGAAGAATCGCGCGCCTGGGTCGATTCCGGGCTTTGGGCGCTCAAAGCCGTCCCGGGAGCGAGCACCAGGAACGCCGCAACAGAAAGCAGTACAGGACGGGGCATAACGCACCTCGTTAAAACCGCGAGAGACATGTCTGCCTCTATTTTGGGCCTGTTGCAGCGGGAAAATTACGGGATTTCGGCCATCGGTTTCGCACTTGCCAACTCGTTCTGCACCAGCACCAAGGCCTCTTTCGGAGGGCCGACGCGACGGTAACGGCTGGCTTCCACCACCTGGTGTTCGTCGAAGGAGAAGAAGAATTTCCGGCCCCCGAAATCGTATTGGTAGCGCGTAGGCTCCCAAATCCCCGGGGCCACTTCGGCCTGGTCCATCGAAAAGATGCCGCCGCGGTAGACTTTTCCCAGAATTCCTCCGCCGAACGAAATATCACTCTTAATGTGCGCCTCCCCGCGAACCAGTTGATCGGTGCGCCGGTCCACCCATGCCTTCGCCGTGACGTGCGAGAGCGCCTCCTGGAACAGGGAGTGCGGATGAAAGTTCGGCTTAAGGTCCAGTTGAAAGACATCGCAGTCACGGCCGCTCAGGTTTTCCCGCCCTAGCCATTTCGGTGTAAATGATTCGATCATCGTGTCGATGAGTTCCGCGCGCTGTTGATTGCGCCGGTCGTATTTCTCGTAGGCGCTCTTGGCGCGGGAGTCTTCCGGCCGGAGCATCAACTGGAGAACGTCTTCCCAAGCCTGCAGTTGTCGACGGTAGTCGGCGGGATCGGTGGGCGTACCATTCTCCTTCAGCAGGATCTTCAGCGTACCCGTGCCGGTGGGCACTACCCGGAAGGTTCGGTCTTCGATGACGTGCGGGTTGGGCGCCCCGGTGAGATCGGTGTGCCGCTCGATGCGTTCGTATTGCTTGAGTGCTTCGTCGTCCCGATGCTGGTTCGCGGCCAGCGTCTGGGCGCGAGCGTTGATTTCCTCGGCGGTAGGAGGTGCAGCGGGCGAATCCTCCTTAGCGACGGGTTGAGGATGTGCGTGCCGGGTTTCGTTCGTCGTTTGGGCGCGGAGAGCCGTTGACGAGCATGGCAACGCGAACGCCCACGCGGTAATTGTCGTGGCAGAAAGAATCAGCTTTGCGACACGCCTGAACATCCGGGGCTCCCTGGTAGGATTCGCGGGCTGGGAAGCCGACGCTGAATTGAATTGTAACGGAATTCAGCCCGGCTCGGACCTGCATGCTTTCGATAAAGTCACCGGCAAGTTTTCAATGGAGGCCGGTGGTTTTCAGCTGCTTGATCACGATGGGACTGGCTGAATTTAGCCGCGACTTGCCGTCCGGCCCGAAGAAGTACGGGAAGCCGGCGGGATCCACCGGGATCCCGGCGATCATCCCGGCCTCTACCAGTTCCTGTGTCGAAGCGGGGTAATGTCCGAAGCGAGTTCGATACTCCGCCGCGAGTTCATCCAGATGCTCCTCGTCGTCCAGGGCCTTCAGAGCGTTCAGTTGCTCCGCAGCGGTTCTTTTGATGTTCGGGTCTTTCGTCGATTCGTACAGCTCGCTCCAGATCATGCGCGATGTTTCTATGGACCCGCCTTTTTGAGCGATGCGCGCCGCCATATATTTTGCCCACAGCGGCGCATCCGGATTCTTACTGGCTTGCAGATAAGCGGCGGCGGCGTTTTTGTAGTCCTGCACTCGCCAGTAATAGAGGAACCCGAGATCGGCGTCCAGGCGCCACTCGCCGGGATTAGCGGCGATGCCGCGCTTGACCAATTCGATGGCAAGATCGGGCCGGCCCGCTCCGCCTTCGCCCGTCTCCGCCAGGAAGACCGCGCCGAAGCGATACGCAGGCATCAGGTGCGGGTCGAGCGTAGTGGTCACGTCAAGCAGCGGCCAGAGTAAATCGAAATTCGCGCCGGGCACTCCCACCCGCGCGCCGTAATACTGCACGGCCCGGGTCCAGTAAATATCCGCCAGCAGCGAATCGTAACCGAGGCTCAGATTCTTCGCCGCCTGCCCGGACCGAAGCAGCAGTTCTTCCTGCTCGCGGGCGGTCGTTCGTGTCTTTGCGTCAATGCGCTGTTGGAGCCCGGCAATCGCGAGGAAAAGCACGGGGATGAGCGCAATTGCGCTCCAAACCGTCCGGTTTTGGCTGCGCAATGTCACTTGAGGTCGCGTCTGGAAAATACAGCCGAGGCGGCCAGCAGCACCACGGCAACGTAAAGAAGCGCATACGCGGTGTTCTGCGCCACCAGCGAAACCGGAACCCCTTCGCCATGCGACGCCGAGGCAATGGCGTTGAAGTTATGAAAATTCGGCAGCAGGTAATACAGAACGCGCGTTACACCCTTCAGAAATGGGCTGCGCGTAAAGTCTCCGAACTCGCGGATGTCTCCTGCAAACACTCCGGTCACGTAAATACCAAGTGTAAAGAGTGTCGAAAGCATCGGAGTGGAAAAGCAGGAAAAGAACAGCGCCAGCGCGGTCACCAGCGCCAGTTCCAGCAGGATGAAATAGACCGCCACCAGAATCGACGCGTCCGAGCGCACGAAGGGGCGTCCAACGTAGAAAAGCGCGGCGGCCAGCCCCAGCGTCATCAGCGCGGTGTTCACTGCAAGCGTCAGCAGCAGCCCGGCGTACTTCCCCACGAGGAATTGCCAGCGGCGAATGGGCTTGGCGAGAAGGCTGTAGAGCGTGCGCTTCTCGATTTCCTTGTATACCAGCCCCACGCCGATAAATACGGCCATCACCAGTCCGAAAATCGAAATGGCGGAAAGCCCCAGGTTCACGATCACCAGGCGGTTGATGCCGATCGAAATCTGGCCCACCAGAATCGCGGCGCCCATCATCACCAGCGCGAAAAACACCAGGTTGTAAAGCACGCGGTCGCGCACCGCTTCGCGAAACGTGTTGATCGCCACCACTCCTGGCATCGCGCTCATCGGGAGACTACCTCCGCCGCCTGTGCTTTGGCCTGCTCGCGGTTTACCAGTCGCAGGAAATAATCCTCCAATGTTGGGCGGATCGGGCTCACGGAGAGAATGCGGGCCTCGCACGACCGCAGTTGCTCGAGTGTGGGATAAAGCTCGTCCTCAGGCACCTCCAAGCGGTAACGGCCGCCCAGATGAACCGCGCGCTCCACGAGAGACCGCGGCAACTCTCGCTCCTCTCTACCCTCGAACAGAATCTCCATTCCGTGCCCGGTCATGGAAACGATGTCCCCGGGAGCGCCCACCCCCTGCAGCTTCCCGCCCGCCAGCACGGCAACGCGGTCGCACAGCATTTCCGCGTCGGAGAGGATATGCGTCGAGAAAAACACGGTGCGGCCCTGCTGCTTGAGTTGAAGAATGATGTCGCGAACCTCGCGGCGGCCAACCGGGTCCAGGCCAGACATGGGCTCGTCGAGAAAAACAACCTTGGGATCGTGCAGGATGGCTTGCGCGATTCCCGCCCGCTGCAGCATTCCCTTGGAGAATTTTCGCAACTGCACATCCGCGGATGTCGCCAGGCCGGCCAAGTCCAGGAACCGCGCCACGCGCTTGCGGCGCTCCCCCGCGTCGTATCCAAAAAATCGCGCGTAGTAATCGAGCAGCTCGCGGGCGCTGAGATAATCGTAGAAATAGGGCTGTTCGGGAAGATAGCCGATCTCGCGGTGCATCCCGACGTCTTCGATCGAACGCCCGCGGATGCGCGCGGTGCCGGAAGTCGGGAAGGTAAGCCCCGTCAGGAGCTTCAGCGTAGTGGTCTTGCCAGCGCCATTCGGGCCGAGAAACCCGAGGACTTCGCCGTCTTCCACCTGAAGTGTCAGGTTGTCGAGCGCCCGGCGCGCCCGTTTGCGCCAGAAGCCCACGGGATAATCCTTCGTAAGTCCGAGAATCTCGATTGCCGGGGTGCTCATGGCAGTCATCTTATTTTTTTCAGACTCAGAATGCTTGTCAAGAGCGCGCTGTTTACGCGAAAAGCACATTCGCGCGCGGACGAGCACGCCGAACTCCTGCCACGATTGTCGCCGGAAAATGCCTACGAAGGGAATAGTAGCGGTGCGGCGAGTGTACCACTATGGATAGACGCTTACGACAATCGACACCTAACATTTTGTGGTCTGAGGACCGAATTTTTCTTGACAAGTTTTCTCCAACGCTCGATACTTCGCACCCAGACTCGGAGAAAAAGTCGGAAGTCGATCGTCGCCCTCAGCCCGCGCGGTCGACCGACGGGGCAGAAGGTCCGGGTTCAGCCAGTCACAGCGCAATTTCCCCTCCTAACCGCGCACAGTGTTTAGCGCGGCATGGCTGGGCTTTTCTATTTTTTCGGCTGGGGTGCCGCGAAATGCCACCCCAGCTTTGATCGAGACGTGTGAACCGCCCGTTGCGTGCATCGCTCGGTGCCACGCGACAACTTTCCGGCTACCGGGAATTGGGAGTAAAATGAAGTTAGCAGCCTCCCTCTCGGCACCCCGGCCAACATTCGACGGCAAGACTGCCGGCGCGGAGGCAGATGATGGCAGAGACACGGATGGTCCTGAACGGAACCATGCAAACAGAACAGACAACTCGCAAGGCAACCGGGCTGGATTTCCAGCGCTGGTTCACGGACGGCAAAATTTCCCCCTTCGACAAGGTCGAATGGGAGCGGCGGACCGCACTCATCGGCAACGATAAGGGCCAGGTCATCTTCCGCCAGGAGAATGTGGAAGTCCCCAAGGGCTGGTCGCAGACGGCCACCAACATCGTAGCTTCCAAGTATTTTCACGGGAAACCGAATACCATCGAGCGCGAAACATCGGTGCGGCAACTCATTGGCCGCGTTGTAGATACGATCGTCCGCTGGGGCGACGAGGGCGGCTATTTTGCCACTCCGGAATCCCGGAATGCATTTCGCGACGAGCTGGCTCACCTCCTCGTCGAGCAGAAGATGGCTTTCAATTCCCCGGTGTGGTTCAACGTCGGCGTGCAGGCCAAGCCGCAATGCTCCGCCTGCTTCATCAACTCCGTCCAGGACAGCATGGACTCCATCATGAACCTGGCCAAGACCGAGGGCATGCTCTTCAAATGGGGCTCCGGCACCGGCACGAATTTCTCCACCCTGCGCGGCAGCCGCGAATCGCTATCCGGCGGCGGAATCGCTTCCGGCCCGGTGAGCTTCATGAAGGGCTTCGATGCCTTCGCCGGCGTGATCAAGAGTGGCGGCAAGACGCGCCGCGCCGCCAAGATGGTGATCCTCAACGTCGATCACCCGGACATCATGGAGTTCATCGAATCCAAGATGAAGGAGGAGCATAAGGCGCACGTCCTGATCGAGCAGGGCTACAACTCTTCGATCGACGGCGAAGCCTACTCTTCCGTATTCTTCCAGAACGCCAACCACTCCGTACGCGTCACCGACGACTTTATGCGCGCCGCGGATGAGGATCGTGACTGGTGGACCCGCAACGTGAACGACGGCAAGCCCGTCGACAAATTCCGCGCCCGCGATCTCATGCGCAAGATGTCCGAATCGGCCTGGCAATGCGGCGATCCCGGCATGCAGTACGATACGACTATCAATCGCTGGCATACCTGCAAAGCCACCGACCGCATCAATGCGTCCAATCCATGCTCGGAGTACATGTTCCTCGACGATACGGCCTGCAACCTCGCCTCGCTCAACCTTCTGAAGTTTTTGGGAGATAACGGCCAGTTCGACGCGGCAGGTTTCCGCCACTCGGTCGACGTAACCATCACCGCGCAGGAGATTCTCGTCGATAACGCCAGCTATCCCACCGAAAAGATCGCGCGCAACTCGCACGATTTCCGCCCCCTGGGTATCGGCTATGCCAACCTGGGCGCGCTGCTCATGTCTTTGGCTCTGCCCTATGATTCCGACGGCGGCCGGGACTTCTGCGGCGCGGTCACCGCGCTGCTCACCGGCGAGTCTTACGCGCAGTCGGCCCGCATCGCCGAGCGCATGGGGCCGTTTGGCGGCTACATCCGCAACCGCGAGCCTATGCTGGACGTAATCCGCATGCACCGCGATTCGCTCCGCCCCATCAAGGAGGAGCACGTGCAGCCCTCCCTGCTGCGGACCGCGCAGGAATCGTGGGACACCGCGCTCGAATTGGGCGAGAAGTTCGGCTACAAGAACTCGCAGGTATCCGTGCTCGCTCCCACCGGCACCATCGGCTTCATGATGGATTGCGACACCACCGGTATCGAACCCGACCTCGCGCTCGTAAAGCAGA
>JBEKTG010000196.1:0-6590 GCA_049516275.1 Candidatus Acidiferrales bacterium | reverse complement strand
ATATGTCCTTCCTTTTCTGCTTCTAAAGGACAAACTTCAAAATCACCGAAAATCGTTGTTTTCAGCAAGTCATATTTGCCCAGATTAGCGGGCAACTCAGGATGTTCATTATCTAGTTCATCTGCCTTTTCAGCGCCGGGTCCGCTGTAGATACCTAAAACACGGTGTGTTCCTATCTTCCAAAGTCGATAAGAAGGATTTCCATTGGCAGCAACGAGCCTGCCGTGGGTCCAGTAGCACGTCTTTGCGTTCTCTGCTGTTTTGCAAGCGACCTTACGCTTCTCGGTATGTTGCGGAGAACCTGCTATTGCGGAGGTTACGAAAACCAAGGCGATTGAAACTAGGATGCGTTTCATGACCGGAATCTAGCAAGCCACGCAGCCGAATACAAGACGTGCCTGATTAACGCGGCCACCGGAAGCTGACCCACTGCCGCCCGGTGCTTTGCACCTCGCAACACCGGCAGGTTTCGCGCGCGAAGCGGAGCAGGCACGTCGGATACTATGGAGTGCTGAGCAGAAATTCATTGAAAGCGGAGACGCGTGCGCATGAACGAGACGAAGAATCCCTGGACGGTGATTTCCAAGGAAACGCGCTATGAGAACGCGTGGATTCGCGTGGATCATCACGAGGTCCGCAATCCCAGCGGCGGAGCCGGCGTCTACGGCGTGGTGCATTTCAAGAATCACGCGCTGGGCGTTGTCCCCATCGACGAGAAGGGGAACACGATTCTGGTGGGGCAGTATCGCTTCCCTACGGACGCTTACAGCTGGGAGATTCCGGAGGGGGGCGGGCTGGTTGGCACGTCGCTGCTCGAATCGGTGCAGCGGGAACTCCTTGAGGAATGCGGCGTTACCGCCAGGCAATGGATGCAAATCCTTGGCATGGACCTTTCCAACAGCGTTACCAACGAGCGGGGCACGGCTTTTCTGGCTTGGGATCTCAGCGAGGGAATCGCTCAACCGGAGGAGACCGAGCAGCTCAGGGTTTTGCGGGTGCCCTTCTGGGAGGCGGTGGCGCGCGTGGAGCGCGGGGAGATTCGCGACCTTATGAGCGTGGCGGCGTTGCTGCGCGTCGCGCTCATGGCTTGCCAGGGGCGGCTTCCGGAGGCGGTCGGGCGGGTGCTTAAGCGCTGACGGAACGACTGCGCATGGGGAGAACGAACTGCGGCGCGGAGTTGAGACACAGCGCCAATCGGGAGATTGGCGTTCCCAGGGGGCGACGATCTGGCGCGCCGGAGCTTTGACAGGTGGAATGCTTGACAGCTGAAGAAGAAGCAGGTCCCTCACCCATCCGCGCTTCGCGCGTATGGGCTCAGGATGACAATGAAAGCAAAGGCAACGGCGAGAAAAGCAGAAGACCCACCCTTGACACCGAAGGGTGGGACACCCGCAACCGATAAAGCGAAGAGGGATTCTTCGGGCGAAAACGGCCCTCAGAATGACTGCTTGAAAAGCGAGCCGGACTCCGGTGCAAACGTGAGACACAGCGCCAATCGGGAGATTGGCGTTCCCGGGGGCGACGCTCTGGCGCGCCGAAGCTTTGAAAGGCTGCAATGCCTGGCAGCGAAGAAGAAGCAGGTCCCTCACCCATCCGCGCTTCGCGCGTATGGGCTCAGGATGACAATGGAAGCAAAGCGGAGCAGAGTCAGGGTTGAATCTGGGGGCGGCGAAAGCAATCTGGGGAGTGATCGTTTACCATGCCGACCGCTTGCATGAACGCGTAACAGATCGTGGTGCCTACGAAGCGGAAGCCGCGGCGCTTTAGGTCTTTGCTCATGGCGTCTGATTCGGGCGTTCGCGTGACAAATTTCCCCGGCGCCTTCGGATCCCTCTTCTTTGCTTGCGCTGGCGCAAATTGCCAGAGGTAGCTGTCGAAGCTGCTGAATTCCTTCACTACCGCTTGATACGCCTGGGCATTGGAGACGGCGGCGGCAATCTTCAGGCGGTTGCGCACTATTCCCGCGTTGGCCATCAACCCCCGCGCTTTTTTTGCGTCGTAGCGGGCAATCTTCTCAGGATCGAAAGAATCGAAGGCCTTGCGGTAGTTTTCGCGCTTGTTGAGGATGGTTTCCCAGCTCAGGCCGGCCTGGGCCCCTTCTAGTATCAGGAACTCGAAGAGCTGGCGGTCGTCATGGAGCGGAACGCCCCACTCGCGGTCGTGATATTCCATCATGGCCGGGCTTTGGGCCCAGCGGCACCGGCGTACTTCTTTTTTGGCGGCGCTTTTCACGAGGGAAGTTTCACATTCGCGGCGCCGGACAGGCAATGCGGACACAGGCAGTCGCGATACTTGGCGCGCAAACCAGCGAGCATTTCCGGAGTGAGTCTTACGGCGTCGCACCAGCAGGTAACATCCACAGCGGCGCCGCAGGAAAAAAGTGCGCCGCAGCTTTCGCACGTTTTCTGCGCGGGCTCGCGGCGCGGATGGTCTATTCCTGTTCGGTCGGCGCTCACTGCGGAACCGCCAGTCACTCGTTCAAGTGCGGAGAAAGCGGGCCTACGACGAGGCGACGATGTGGCGCTCGAGGACCTTCACGATCTGTTCCTTGGGAACCGCGCCGACAATCTGATCGGCCACCTGGCCGCCCTTGAAAACAAGCAGCGTGGGGATGCCGCGGATATTGAACTTGCCCGCCGCGTTCATATTCTCGTCGACGTTCAGCTTTACCACTTTGACCTTGCCGGCATGCTCGCGCGCGATCTCTTCTACTGTGGGCGACAGCATGTGGCACGGACGGCACCAGTCCGCCCAGAAGTCCACCATCACCGGCTGCGTCTTGCTGGCTTCGATGACGTCTGCCTGGAAGTTCGCGTCGGTGACTGCTTGAATGTTATCTGCCATGTTGGTCCTTATTTTCCTTTATCGAGCGCGACCGGCTGAGGGGCCGTCGCGGCTCTATCCTTTAGATGTTTTAGCAACCCTGGGGATTCTGGATCTCTTCGCCGCTTCGTACAGTGTCACATAGGACGCCGCCGAAGCCTTCCAGGAAAAGTCCCTGGCCATGCCGTTGGCCCGCACCGCACACCATGCCGCGGGGTCGCGGTAGGTCGCAAGGGCGGTTTGAACGCAGTCCAGGAGCGCTGGTCCATTGTACTCTTCGAACTTGAATCCCGTACCTTGTTTCGTGCGCGGATCGAAATTTTGTACCGTGTCGTCGAGGCCGCCGGTGGCGCGAACGACGGGCACCGTGCCATAGCGCAGGCTATAAATCTGGCTGAGCCCGCAGGGCTCGTAGCGCGAGGGCATCAGGAACATATCGGCTCCCGCCTCCACTTTATGGGCGGTGGCGTTGTCGTAGCCGATCTTTACGGCGACGCGCTCCGGATGCCGCTGCGCTAGATGCTGGAAAAGTCCTTCGTATTCCGGCTGCCCGGTGCCGATAGCGACGAGCGCCAGGTCTTCGGCCATGAGTTCGTCGGCGACCGCGGCAATCAGGTCAAATCCCTTCTGGTTGACGAAGCGCGAGACGATTCCGATCACCGGGCGGTCCATGTTCCAGGAGGGCAGGCCGAACACGTCGAGAAGATCCTTCTTGCAGGCATGCTTGCCTTTGAGATCGTGCACGGAGTAATTCTGCGCGATGAGCTTGTCCGCTTCGGGGCTCCATTCCGAATAATCGGCGCCGTTGAGAATGCCTACCATGCGGTCGGCGCGGCCCTGGACCACGCCGTCGAGTCCCCAGCCGTATTCGGGCGTCTGAATTTCCTTCGCGTAGCGGCGGCTCACGGTGGTCAGATAATCCGCGAAAAGCAGGCCCCCTTTTAGAAAGTTGACCTTCCCGTAAAATTCGAGCGCATTCAGGTTGAACAGGCTCGCCGGGAGTCCACACTTGCGCAGCGCGGTTTCCGGGAACAAACCCTGGTAGCCAAGATTGTGGATCGTCAGCACCACCGGGAGCGAACGCACGGCGGGATCTTCGGCGTGCTGCGTGCGTAGGAGCACCGGCACGAGGCCCGTTTGCCAGTCGTGGCAATGAACCACGTCGGGCAGCCAGACGCGCTTCATGAATTCGATGGCGGCGCGCGAAAACTCGGTGAAGCGCTCGGCGTTGTCAGGATAATCGCCGCTCTTATCGCCGTAAATATGGGGACGCTCGAAGAATTCCGGGTCGCTGACGAAGAAATAGCGGACGCCATGGTGCGGCTGACCTTCACCGATCATGGGGAACCGCAGGGTATCGCCCAGCGCGATGCTGAGGCTGGAGATCAGAACCGAATTGACCTTGTTGCCGTGGTAGCGCGGGAGCAGGACCGCTACCTCGTGGCCCATCTGGCACAGCGCTTTGGGCAGAGCTTCGACAACGTCTGCCAGGCCGCCTGTTTTTGAGTAAGGTAATCCTTCCGAAGCGACGAAGAGGATTTTCATGGCGCCCCATGGGCGTGGAAAGTCGTGCATAAAAACGTTAACGAATGCCGGAGAACCCGTCAAGGCAATGTCGGGCTGGCCGTACGATCTAATCACACGCGCGGCGACTCGGCAAATGCCGGATGGCGTGCGCGCGGGCGGACGGCTTGACACGCGATTTGTTCGCTGCGCGGGGCGTTGCTACACTGCATCGCACATGGCGCGACAGCGAATGGGGCAGCACTTTCTCGCGGATTCGGGCTGGCAGCAGCGAATCCTGCGGACGCTTCCCTGCCACCCCGGCGACCAATGGATTGAAATCGGCGCCGGCCACGGGGAGATGACTCGGTTGCTTGCCGCCGAGGGTTGCCGAGTCGTTGCGATCGAGGCCGATCCGCCCCTGGCTGCGAGCCTTCGCGAACTCGTGCAAAGCGATCCCGCCGCGTGGCCCGGCGTCGAAGTGGTGGCTGGCGACGTGCTCACCACCGACATTCCGGCGCTCGCGGATGGGCAATTCCGCGTGTATGGCAACCTGCCCTACTACATCACTTCGCCGATCCTGCATCGCCTGTTCGAATGCGCCGGGCGGATTGCTTCGATTCACATCGTGATTCAACTGGAGGTGGCGGAGCGGATCGTGGCGCATCCCGGTTGCCGCGACTATGGATACCTATCGACGATCTGCCAGTTCTACACTAAGCCCGCGATCGTGATGCGGCTGCCGCCGGGCGCGTTCAGGCCGCCACCGAAGGTGACTTCCGCGCTGGTGCAGATGACATTGCCGGGCGAGCGTGCTTCTCTGGGTATCGGCGGAGAGGACGAAAAGCGATTCCTCGAATTCGTGCAACTGTGCTTCGGGCAAAAACGGAAGACGCTGCGGAATAATTTGCGGTCGATTGTCTCGGACGAGCAGATTCGGAAGGCGGTGGAAAGCAACGGCATTCGTTCTGACGCGCGAGCCGAACAGTTGACCATCGCGCAGTTTGCCGCGCTGTTTGCGCAGTTGCGCTAGCGCCAGCGTGGCGCTCGGCCGTCACGCTTTCCTGTTGGCCATCGAATCTTCAATCAGGGCGCGGAGCCGGTCGGGAAAGTCGGTCATGATCCCGTCGACGCCCGCCGCCATCATCGCGCGCATGTCCGCCAGCGTGTTGGCGGTCCAGGTCACCACCTGCAAATCCGAGCGGTGCGCCTTCTCGACCAGTTCCGGCGTCACGCTGGAGACCTTGGGGCAAAGCTGGCGGGCGCCCAGGTCGATGGCCACCTGAATGCAATCCGGCTTGGCGTCTTCCACGAGCAGACCGGTCATGATCGAGGGATCGAGCCGCCGGAGCGGTGTCAGCGTCGCCGGGTCGAACGAAATCACGATGGTGCGAGGAGCGCTCTGGGCCTTCTGGAGGGCTGCCACCAGCGCATGGTCCATCCCCCAGACCGCGGCGTACTTGAGTTCGAGGTAGAAAACGACATCGTGCTCCCGGGAGAACTCCAGAACCTCTTCCAGCGTGGGGATGCGCTCGCCCATGAAGGTGCGGTCAAACCACATGCCGGCGTCGACCTCGCGAAGCTCGTCGAGCGTGAAGTTGCGCACGTCGCCGCTGCCGTTGGTGGTGCGCTCGACGGTATCGTCATGGATGGCCACGAAACGGCCGTCGCGGGTGACGTGCAGGTCCGTCTCGATGAAGGTGCCGCCCAGTTCCACGGCGCGTTGAAAGGCGGCGAAGGTATTTTCGGGGGCGTGTCCCGATGCGCCGCGATGTGCAATCACCCAGGGAGGTCTCATTTGCGTTGGTTATCCTAGCAGATAAAGCAGCGGGCGCTGGCTGGCACGCCGGGTGAAGGTGTGAGAATGCCAACGTCGGCGACGATGAACGCAGCGTAACGCGCAAAACGTTTCCTACTTCGAGCAACCGCTTGCCATGAATCGCAACTGAATCGCCTACGGGTTTTTCCGCTGACGGCGACGCTTCGATGTGCCGGGCTGTAAATATTTAAATACATGCGACTTACTGACGGACTGAAATCGGGCGCCGATACGGGTGTTGGTAGGTGGATTGCCAGCCCCGTGGTGGGTTCTGTCGTCTGAAATCGAGCCCGCCGAGTTCGTTCCAGTACTGCCGGCGCAACCGATCACGGTAACCCGCATCTTGGGAGGGCGACGTGGCGTTGTTCGTTCTGATCTTAGTGGGCGTCGTGGTGGTGCAGACGTGGCTCGACTGGCGCGACACCCTCAAAACGTGGGTTTTCCC
>JBEKTG010000195.1:0-6595 GCA_049516275.1 Candidatus Acidiferrales bacterium | reverse complement strand
GGTGAAGTAAGCGTTTTTTTTCGCGGACTGGGACGCCCGCAGGGCCTTGCTTTCGACCGCCTCGGCACTCTCTATGTGGCCGGGTCGCTCGGAGGCAAGCGCGGCATCGTTCGCCTGACACCCGGCGCGGAAGCCGAGGTGGTGCTCGGCGGAAGCAACATCGTGGGACTGGCGCTTTTGCCCTCGCATCGCGCCGTCATCACCACCAATAATGCTCTCTACACTCTCGACTGGGACGTCGAAGGGCTTCCCCTGAACGGTTAACTGACGGCGATGCGGGCCGAAATCATCGCAGTAGGTTCGGAACTGCTCACTCCCTACCGCCTCGATACGAATTCCCTTTTTCTTACTTCGCAGCTCAATCAACTGGGCATTCGCGTGATCCACAAAGCCGTGGTGGGAGACGCGCCCGACGAAATGCGTTCGTCGTTCGGCCACGCGCTCGATCGCGCCGAGCTGATCGTCTCTTCCGGCGGACTCGGGCCCACCGACGACGACCGCACCCGGCAAACCGTCGCGGAACTGATGGGCCGCAAGCTGCACACCGACGAGCGCATTCTCCAGCACATCAAGGAGCGCTTCCAGCGATTCCGCCCCGGGCGCGTGATGCCGGAGATCAATGCGCGCCAGGCGCTGGTGCCCGAAGGCGCGACGGTTCTGCCCAATCCCAAGGGAACCGCGCCGGGACTCTGGCTCGAGGCGAACGGGCACATCGTGATTCTGCTTCCCGGCGTGCCGGCGGAGCTGCAGGGACTTTTCGAGACGGAAGTGAAGCCACGCCTCGCGCGATTTGCCGGACGCGAGCGCCTGTTCACCCGCGAACTCCGCATCACCGGCCTGCCCGAATCGGAAGTGGAGACACGCGTTTCGCCGCTCTACGCTCTTTATCCCGATACGGAAACCACGATCCTCGCTTCCCCGCCCGGAATTCAGCTGCACCCGAGCATATGGTCGGACGATGCGGGCAAAGCGGAAAAGCTGCTCGATGAAATCAGCGACCGCATGGCGCTGGCGCTGGGCGAACACCTTTATTCGACGCGCGGCGAGACGCTCGAAGAGGTCGTCGGACGGATTCTGACCGAGAATCGCGCGACCATCGCAGTGGCGGAAAGCTGCACGGGAGGATTGCTCGCCGAACGCCTCACCAATGTGCCGGGAAGCTCGATTTACTTCCTCGGGGGCGTGGTGTGCTATAGCAACGATCTGAAGACGCGGCTGGTGGATGTGCCGCCATCCTTGCTGGAAGCAAAGGGCGCGGTGAGCCCGGAAGTGGCGATGGCGCTCGCCGAAGGAATTCGCAAACGCACGGGAGCGACAATCGGAATCGGCGTTACGGGCATCGCGGGTCCGGGCGGAGGTTCGCCGGAAAAGCCCGTCGGGCTGGTGTACATCGGGATTGCCGACGAACGCGGCCCGCGCCAGAAGGAGCACCGTTTTGTGGGCGACCGTGACCGGATTCGCCTGTTCGCTTCGCAATCCGCGCTCGACATGGCGCGCCGCTATTTCCTGTTTCCTTCCTATGGGCGGGGTTGACGCGTGCGCCTTTTCGTCGCGCTCGATCTGCCTGAAGCGGTGAGGCAAGCGTTCCGGGAGTTGATCTCGCAACTCAAAAAGAGTTGCCCGAATGCGCGCTGGGTTCGACCCGAAGGGATACACGTCACGCTGAAATTTATCGGCCACACCGACGAAAAAAACATCGAGCCGATTTGCGCGGCGCTTGGCCCGGTGCGGTCCGAGCAGCCGGCAGAGATGGAATTTCGCGGACTGGGATTTTTCCCGCACGAGCGGCGCCCCCGCGTGCTGTGGTGCGCGGTAGGGGCATCGGCGAATCTGGCTCGGCTTGCCGCCGACGTTGGGCGGGCGCTGGAGCCGCTGGGAATACCGGCGGAATCGCGGGAGTACGTACCGCATCTGACGTTGGCGCGGCTGGAACCCGAAAAAATCTCGCCCGCTGAATTTCAAAAGCTCGAACGAGCCGCCGAGGAGGCCGCGGGAAGCAGCTTCGGGTCGGCACGCGAAAGCGAATTTTACCTGTTCGAGAGTATGCTGAAGCCGACTGGCGCCGAATACAGGCGCGTGCAGGCTTTCCCGTTCGCGAAAGGTTCCGTGTGAACGATCCAGGACTGGTGCTCATCATCGCGTATCTGCTTGGCTCGATACCGTTCGGGTATCTGGTGGTAAAGGCCGGCGAGGGCGATGACATCCGGGACCAGGGCAGCGGCAATATCGGAGCCGCAAATGTGGCGCGCAACGCGGGCCTTTTCGCAGGAGTGTTGACGCTCGTGCTCGATGCGGCAAAGGGCTATGCAGCGGTGCTGATCGCAGAACGGTGGGCGACTGGCAGCAACAGCACGCGATGGATGATGGCTAGTGCGATCGCAGCCGTTGTCGGGCACATGTATCCAGTATGGCTGGGATTCAAAGGCGGCAAAGGCGTCGCGACGAGCCTCGGAGTGTTTATTCCGATTTGCCGCGAAGCGGTGATCGTGGCGATCGTTCTGTGGATTCTGGTGGTGGCCTTCTGGCGCTACTCCTCGCTGGGGTCGGTGGTGGCGGCGGCCGCGCTGCCCGTATTGGTTCATCTGTTTTATGCCCCGCGCCACGCGCCGCCTGGCTACGTGACTCAGGGAACGATACTTATCTCCCTCCTCGTGCTTTGGAAACACCGGGCGAATATCGAACGGCTGATCGCCGGGGATGAGCCGCGCCTGAAATTCCCGCGCCTGTAGGCGAACGCCCCACGTGGCGTATCCGCAACGCTATACGACGGTTCCGTTGTGCCCACCCCTGCCGTTCGATAGCATCTTAGTGGGATTTCCATGTCAATTTCAGGACCCAAGCCGCTCTCGACGCGCAAGTTGCGCATCCTCTGGATCGTGCTGGGCGCCCTTCTGCTTGTCAGCGTTACCCCCTTGTGGCTTTACCACCGGCAAGTGATCAGCTTGAGCGAAGAAAAGCTGCAGGACACCGAGCGCATCCAGCAGAGCGAGATTACGCGGTCCCTGGCGAGCGAGACGTTGCAAGTGGAGCAGAGCCTGCACGAACAGCTGCAAAGCCAGCGGCAGGTGCTCGCGCTCACGGGATGGATCGAGAACGTCGACGATCCTACTCACGCGCCGCAACTTTCGCGCCTGTTGCAGGATTTTGTCGAGAACAATCCGAACATTCTCTACGTGACCGCGGTAAACAAAGAGGCCAAGGGGCAATCGGCCGGAAGCTTCCGCGCCGACCAGGACCCCTTCGTGGAAGTGGCGCTGAAACGCGCGTTCACGGCCAGCATCGAACAGCTCAACTTCGTCAGCGAGCCGTTCGGCCTGGGGAAAGACAACCGGCCCGCGCTGGTGATGTCCGTACCGCTGCTGGCGGATGGCCAGTTTGCGGGGATGTTCGGGTCGGTGGTTTCCATCGACCGGCTGGTGGCGCGTATTCAGGACGCCAGCGTCCGTGACCGCACGGTCTACATCGTGGACGTTCACGGGCACATCGTGGCGTACCCCAATACGCGTGAACTTGTGCCGGGACAAGACGTGACTTCGCTCTCGCCGGTGGTAAAGCAGGTGCGGGATCTGCCGCAGGAACTGCGAGCCACGGAGACCATGCGTTTCACGTTGCCCGCCAAGGGGAAAGGCCGCCCGGTCGAGATGATTGGGACCTACAGCACGATTCCGGAGCTGCGCTGGGCCGTGATCGCGCAGCGCGGGCTCGACAATGCGCGCCTGGATGCCGGCGTGAAGGAATTGACGGCGCAGGCTCTGAGCTTCGTGGTGGTGGTTACGTTCGTGGCGCTGATCATCGGATATCTCTTCGCGCTGGGGATCACGCGGCCCATTCGGGGTCTCGTGGAATCGACGCGGGCGATGAGCCGAGCGGAATTTCACGAACGCGTCGAGGTGCGCGGCGCGGCGGAGATCGGAGAGCTGGCCGACACGTTCAACCAGATGGCTGGGCACATCGAGGTGTACGTCGACAAGCTGCGGCTGGCGGCCGAAGAAAACCACGAGCTGTTTCTTGGGTCGATCCGGATGCTCGCGGCGGCCATCGACGAAAAGGACCCCTACACGCGGGGCCACTCCGGGCGGGTGGCGCGCTATTCCACGATCATCGGGCACGGCATGGGCATGAACGCCGAGGATCTGGACCGGCTGCGCATCTCCGCGCTGCTGCACGACGTGGGAAAAATCGGCGTCGACGACCGCGTGCTGAAGAAACCGGGCAAATTGACCGACGAAGAGTTCGACCTGATGAAGCAGCACACGATCAAGGGCGCGAATATCATGCGGCCGGTCGGGCAACTGAAGGATGTGCTGCCGGGCATCGAACTGCATCATGAGCGCATGGACGGCAAAGGCTATCCCTACGGCTTGCCCGCGGAGCAGATTCCGCTGATGGCACGGATTATCGCGGTGGCGGATACGCTCGATGCCATCACTACGAACCGGCCCTACCAGTCGGCCATGGACCTGGACTTTGCGCTAGAGAGAATTCGTTCCCTGGCCATTTCGCGGTTCGACCCCGAAGTGGTCGCGGCGCTCGAATCGGCCGTCCAAAAGGGCATGTTGAGGCTGAGCGCGACGCTTGTGGAAGTCTGATCGGTCCCCCTGAACCATTCGAATCCGCTCTTCTGGCTAGGCTACGAGTATCCCCAAACCATCCTCTGTTAGAATGAAGTTTCCGTTGAAGGACGCGGCAAGCTTTCATGATCTCACTTTTCGGGAAGCCTGAACCCACGCTGCTGGAGAAGCTGAAGGAGTCCGTCAGCAAGACGCGGACGGAGCTGGCGGCGAAAGTCGAGCAGATACTCACGGGCGACCGGCCGGTGGACCCGGAACTGCTGCGACAGCTGGAATCGGCGCTGCTGGGGGCCGACATCGGCGTGACCACCACGAAGGAAGTGCTGGCGGCCCTGCGGGAACAGGTGAATCAGCACAAGCTCGAAGGCGCGTCGTCGCTGAAGTTCGAGCTGAAAAACCAGATCACGAAAATACTGGCGAAGGCCGCGCCACCGGCTGCCAACGGCAAGGCGGATGCCGCGCCGCGCGTGCTGTTTGTGGTGGGCGTGAATGGGACCGGGAAGACGACCACGATCGGCAAGCTGGCGAACCGCTTGAAAAAAGAAGGCGCCAGCGTGATGCTTTGTGCCGCGGATACGTTTCGCGCGGCGGCCATCGAGCAGCTGGAGGTGTGGGCGAAGCGCTCCGGCGTGGAATTGATCAAGCAGAAATCCGGGGCCGACCCTTCGGCGGTGATTTTCGACGCGCTCACGGCGGCCCGCGCGCGCGCGAGCGACGTGGTGATCGTGGATACGGCGGGGCGGCTGCACACGAAATCGAACCTGATGGCGGAACTTGAGAAAATGAAACGCACCGCCGCGAAAATCATTCCGGGCGCGCCGCATGACGTGCTGCTCGTGCTCGATGCCACCACCGGTCAGAATGGATTGAACCAGGCGCGCGAGTTCTGGAGCCACGCGGGAGTGACCGGGATCGTGCTGACCAAGCTCGACGGCACCGCAAAAGGTGGTATCGTCGTGGCCATCGCGCGGGAACTGAATCTGCCTATCCGGTTTGTCGGCACGGGCGAGCAGATAGACGATCTGGTGCCTTTCGATGCACAAACCTACGTTAATTCGCTCTTCGACTAGCGCCACCGCGGACGACATCGCGTGGATGGAGCGAGCGTTGGAATTGGCTCGCGCGGGCACAGCTCTCACGCATCCCAACCCGATGGTGGGCGCTGTGGTGGTGAGAGACGGCGAGGCGGTCGGGCGCGGATATCATCGTTATGACGAGCGCGATCATGCCGAAATTCTGGCCCTGCGGGAGGCGGGCGAAAACGCGCGAGGCGCAACGCTCTATGTGACTCTCGAACCGTGCTGCCACACTGGGCGCACGGGTCCTTGCACGAAGGCGATCATCGCTGCTGGGGTGCGGCGCGTGGTGGCCGCGATGGAAGATCCCAATCCCGAAGTGGCCGGCCAGGGTTTTGCCGAACTGCGCACCGCCGGGCTTCACGTGACCGAGGGCGTCGAGGAAGACGAGGCAATGCGCCTCAATGAGGACTTCGCCTGCTGGATCAAGACGCAGTTGCCGTTCGTCACGCTGAAGGCTGCGCTCACGCTCGATGGGCAAATCGCGATGAGGCCCGGGCACGAAACCTCCATAACTGACGGCGCGGCGCGGGAAGCCGGCCAGCGGATGAGGCATGCCGCCGACGCCGTTCTTACCGGGATCGGCACGGTGCTGGCGGACGATCCGCTTTTGACCGACCGGACCGGGCTTGCGCGGAGGCGAAAGCTGCTGCGGGTGGTGGTGGATTCGAACCTGCGGCTGACTCCGAACAAGAAAATTGTGGAGTCCGCTGAGGACGATGTGGTTGTGTTCACCGCGAAGTCGTCCAGCACGGAAAAGAGCCGCACGATCGAGCGCACGGGAGTCGAAGTGGTCCGCGTGCCGGCCCGCGACGGGCATGTGGAACTCCGCGAAGTGCTGCGCGAGCTCGGGCGGCGGCAGATTCTGAATTTGCTGCTGGAGGCCGGAGCGGAACTCAATGGCGCGGCCATCGGCGAAGGGATTGTGGACAAGATGGTGCTTTTCTA
>JBEKTG010000194.1:0-6595 GCA_049516275.1 Candidatus Acidiferrales bacterium | reverse complement strand
GCTTGCTCCATCGCGCGGCGGCGCACAAAGTCGAGTAGACGCGACTTCAGGCTCAGGTGAGTTTCCCAAAGCTCGCCGTCGTCGACGTTCTCGATGCCTTCCCATATTTTGGCTTCGGCGCTGCGTTCGTGCCACTCGGTGCCGAGGTGGCGGTCGTAGAGGCGGAACATTTGCGGCGCGAGCCATGTGGGAACGTGCACGCCGTTGGTTATGTGCCCGATGCGCGAAGGTTCATCGCGATCGCTGAGCTGCAGGCCGGTCCACATCTCTCGCGACACCTCGCCATGCAATGCCGAAACGGCGTTCGCGCGGCGGGAGAGCTTCAGGCCCAGCACCGTCATGCAGAACTCTTCCGAGTGGTTTCCAGGGTTTTCGCGGCCGAACGCCATGAGCCCTTCGTGAGAGAGCCCCATCGCCTCGCGCAGGGGACCCAGATGCTCCTCGATCTGATCCGCGCCGAAGCGGTCATGGCCGGCCGGCACGGGCGTGTGCGTGGTGAACACGACTTCCCGGGAAACGCGCGGCACTGCGGCTTCGAAAGAAATTCCTTCGTCTTCCATACGGCTGCGAATCGCTTCGAGCACCGCGAACCCGCTGTGGCCTTCATTTAGATGCAGAACACCGGGCGTGATTCCCAGAGCCTTGAGAGCGCGGAAGCCGCCCACGCCCAGCAGCAACTCCTGCCGGATGCGGATGCGGCGGTCGCCGCCGTAAAGGCGCGAGGTGAGTTCGCGGTCCTCCGGTGCGTTGCCCTCGACGTTGGAATCGAGAAGGAACAGCTCGATTCGGCCCACTTTTACGCGCCAGACTTTGGCGCCGATCGCGCAGCCCCGCGTTTCGATCTGCACCATCACGGGCTCGCCATTTTTCCCGATCGCCGGTTCCATGGGCTGCTGGTTCACATCGGTGGGAAGGTAATCCTCGAGCTGCCATCCGGTTTTATCGAGATGCTGGCGGAAATATCCCTGTCCATAAAAGAGCCCGATAGCGACCAGCGGGATTCCGAGGTCCGACGCGCTCTTCAGATGATCTCCCGCGAGAACCCCCAGGCCGCCGGAATAGATGGGAATGGACTCATGCAAGCCGAACTCCGCCGAGAAATAAGCCACGGGGCGGGGCCGGAGAATTCCCGCGTGCCTTGCGCCCCAGGTGCGGTCCTTCTCGAGATATTCGCGCTGGCGGCGGTAGGCGTAGTTGATGCGGCCGTGGAGCACGAGTTCACCCGCGCGGCGCTCGATTTTCTCGAGGGGAATTTCGGAAAGCAATGCGATGGGATTGTGATTGAGCTGCCGCCAGCGCTGCGGATCGAGGTCGAGGAACAGGCTGGTGGAGTCGTTGTCCCAGCTCCACCACAGATTGCGCGCGAGCGTCCAGAGCCTTTCCTGGGCCGGCGCGATAAATCGATCGAGCGTGCGGGCTTCGCTGACGACCGGGGCCACCTGCGCCGCGGCTTCCGCCAGCATGCGGATTTCGCTCTCGAGAAACAGACGCGGCTCCCGCGTCTGCACCACGAGAACACCCTGGAGATCGCCGCGATCGATCAGCGGCACTCCGAGGAACGACTGCATGTCGTCTTCGCCGGCTTCGCGAAAATATTTGAAGCGGGAATGATTCTTCACCTGCTCGACAGCCACTGGGCGAACATCCTCTGCCACCAGACCCACGAGACCTTCATGCAGGGCAAGCCGCAGGGTGCCGATACATTGCGGGCGCAATCCGACGGTGGCCGCCATCACGAGATTGGCGCGGTCCGGTTCGAGCAAATAGGCGGAGCAAACATCCGTCTCAAAACGCTTGGCTATGAGAGCCACCACGTTCATGAGGGTTTCGGCGGGCTTGCCTCCCTCATTCGCGAGATGGCTGATTTCTTCCAGCGTGAGGACATAATTCGAGTCGGGTGCGTGCGTGGTTGGCCCCAAGTGTCATTCCCCTTTACGTTAGGCATTAAAAGTAGTGAGGCTCAAGGTTTTCGTCAACCTTATTAAATTTATCGGCTGAATTACTTTCTTTATTGAAACAGGCGCTCTTCCTAGAAGGGGAGATATCCCTGGCGATGCAGCCAGGGCCCGTGCGCGGCCCTTTTCCGGCTACTTTAGCGCGAAGCTGGATCTGGTTCTAGTACCTGGGTGCTGGGGTTTCCGGCACCTCGTATTGCTAAATGTGATCCCTTGGAACAGGTCTTTGAATTGGATTCTTATGCAATCCATGTCTACAATTTTGGCATGTTAGCCAACTCTCAAACTGCAGGTTGCCAGGTTCCTACGTTCCCCGCGGCCGCGTCCTGGCGAGCGGTGAACACGGCCCGAAATCAAACACCGATGCCCGTTCAGCATGCCACGAAGGATACAGTGATTGCGGCGGCTTTCCTGTGCGCCTACATGGCCTTCTACCTGGGAGTGGGTTTTGCAGGGCTTTCGGCCGTCGAATGGGCCTGGACGTACCTGACCAACTGACGGCGGACAGCTAGCCGAGTTATTGCCCCGCCCCGAAGGTATTGCACGCAGCCACCGTTCCCTCGTCTAATCCCGTCGTAAACCAGTGCGTTCGCTGCTGGGACGTTCCATGCGTAAATGACTCCGGGTTCACGCGTCCTGTGGCCATTTTTTGCAGCCGGTCATCGCCTACGGCAGAGGCTGCGCCGAGAGCGGATTCCACGTCGCCTTTCTCCAGCAATCCTCGCTGCTGCGTGGTGTGCGCCCACACACCCGCGAAGCAATCGGCCTGGAGTTCGAGTTTGACCGAGAGGGGATTCGCTTCGCTGTTATCGCGCTCCTGGAGTTGCTGCACGCGGGCTTCGATCCCCAGTAACTTCTGCACGTGATGGCCGAGTTCGTGGGCGAGCACGTAGGCCTGCGCAAACTGGCCCGGCGCGCCGAATCGCTGGCTGAGTTCGTCGAAGAATCCCAGATCGATGTAGACCTTCTCGTCTTCAGGGCAATAAAAAGGCCCCGTGGCGGATTGCGCGCCGCCACAGCCGGAATCGATCGCGTCGCGAAACAGCACGAGCTTGGCGTGATGATAGGGAGTGCCCGTTTGCTGCGGCAACACCTGCGTCCAGGTGTTTTGCACGTCGTCCAGGACGAAGGAAACAAATTGTACGAGCGGCTTTTCCTGTTCGTCGCGAGCCGGGTTGGGCTGGCTGACGGCGGATCCTGTGTCTGCGACGCCTCCTCCGAGCAGGGCAAAAAGATTGGTGCGAAACACGAAGCTGAGAATCAGCAGGATAATCGTGCCGCCGAGTCCGAGGTGTATACCGCCAAACCCGAAGCCTCCGCCGCCTCCGCTGGAATCGCGATCATCTTCGATGTCGGAGCTTTGTCCTCCAGGTGTCCATTTCAAAGGCGTTCTCCCTTGGCTCTTGGCGCAGGCTAAAGCTCGGGCCGGCGTTCCGTAATCATATCGCCCGCAACGGCTGGCTGCCAAATCGTAGCAGGGTGCCAGCTTTCTGCCCCCCCGATTCTCCGCGAGAGCCGATTCCACGTCGCCTTTCGCGCGTCCCATGTGTAAACGACTCCGGGTTTACGCGCCCTGTGGCCATCCTTTGCAGTCGGTCATCGCCCACGGCAGAGGTTGCGCCGAGCAGTCCCGGTTGCTGTCTCGATCTTCATCAAAGATGTACTGAGTGATATACTTTACTGCCTTGGAAGCGGGAGGACATAGCTCTCGATGCGGCGATTCAGTTCCGGTCAATAAGCCATTGACCCATCTAAATATCCAGATCACGTATTATTTAGAGTGATAGCAAATTACTGCGAGGACTCCCAATGAACGAAGGGATGAGCTTGCCAACGAAGGTTGCTTGTATTGCTCTTGTGGTAGGAATATTGGTCTGTTTCCGGGAGCTTGCTCAAGGGAATCTTACCGTTCGCGAAACGATTGTTTTTAGTTCGGGCCTCGCTGTTCTCTCTATAGCTGCATCCTGGTTTATTTCGAAATACTATTCAGAACAGTCGTCCACAAAGAATCTGCAGGTATTCGGGAGAAAAGCCTCCGAGAAGGTTAACAATCTGTCTAATGAGCTCAATAAATTGATCGCCTTTCTACAACAGGAAATTGAATTAGAGGATGATGGGGGACACGAGGGACTCTTATCAAAACGCATCAAGATCGAATCTGCGATTCACATGCTAGGTACTCTCAAGAGCATAAATGAAGGCTCTCTGAGCGACTGGCAAGCGGTTATTGGCGAGGAGATCGTCGAGCAGAAAGAAAAGCAAGAGGAGAAAGAAGAGACGCTCCGCGAGATCATCGAAATGATGAGGACGCTTCCAGATAAGGTTTCAGAGGATGACAAGAATGCCCCGGATGATACCGTCGATAATGACCTACAAAAGGAGATGGCCTCCATCCGAAATGAAGTACGAGTTTTGGCGAGCCAGATCAGTGGCGTACCTATCAGGACGACGATACCCAAAAAACGAAGGGTACAGGTAGAGCAGAAGTGCCCCAAATGCGGAATACTAGTTACCTACACACAGAAAATGAAGGGCAATTCAACTAAGGCACTCAATTGTCCACATTGTGGGGTCGCGTTGGTCTCTCAGCTGAAGGGTGATTCCTTCTCCTTAAGTGAGCGGACAGCGGTAGCGGAACATGTGGAATGCCCAAATTGCAAGTCCGTTATTGCATTTGCGCTAGATCCGATGGTGGGTAGCAGTGCGGAGATTGAATGCAAGAAATGTAGGGCGACTCTAAGGGCGACTCGGAGGGCAACTCTGATTCGCGTACGATTTTTAGACAGTCGATCAGGAGTTCTCAGTCCAAACCAGATTTCGGAAGATTTGCTCCTTCGGATCAAAGAGGCAATGGGAGGTCAGCCGTGGGCTACAGGAAGATCACGACAGGTGGCGATTCAACTCGATCTTCCTAAAACCGTAGTCGACCGCGGTGTTCAGCTTCTAATTTCGCGAGGAGACTTCTACGTGCAACATAACGGGAAGCTATATACTCAGGTTAACGGAGGATCCACGGAACAAACTGCCGCGGAGGATTAATAAGGCGGCCGTCAGGCGTCCCCTGCGAGCAGTAGGCAGAAATCCTAGCGCGGCTGGTAGACCCTGGAAAAAGCGCAGAACACGCCGTCCTTCAGCTTGCGTTACACCGACTTCATAGCAACTGCGGCAAATCACATGGCTCTCATCGCCCTCCCGGTGTCCATTTCAAATGCGTTCTCCCTCGGCTCTTGGCGCAGGCTAAGGCTCGGCCAGCGTGGCGTAATCATATCGCCCGCAACGGCTGGCTGCCAAATCGCAGGAAGATGCCAGCTTTCTGGCCCCCCGATTCTCCGATTTGCAAGCCGGTTATCTTCGATGTAAGCTCTCCGCCGGTAGAGGTGTGGGTTCTGGGATGTCGATTTCCGGGTGGAGATAAATCTCATTTACCCATCTGGTGTTGCTCTTACGTCTAAAATCCAGGTCGATGCATTGCCCCTGTTTGAAGGGAGATCCGCGATGATACGGAATTGCCGGTTTCTTTGTCTGCCATTCATCCTGATGTGTTTTGCGGCGATTACTTTGCCGCCTGTACGTGCACAGGTGGAATTGTCGGGGCAATGGCGGCAGAAGATGCAGGAAGACTGGCCCGAACGAAGTCCGGGCCCGCATATCGGCGATTACACCGGTATGCCCATCAATGACGAAGATCGCATGCGGGGCGACACCTGGGACGCCGAGAAATGGGTGATGGTGGAGCACCAATGCCAGCCGCATCCCTCGGACTACGCGCCCCGCGGACCCGCCAACCTGCGCATCTGGTCGGACACCGACCGCCTAACGCAAGGTATCAAGGAGTGGCATCTGACGACGAGCTGGATGCTGGCGCACCGGATTATTTACATGGATGGCCGTCCGCATCCTCCGGAGTGGGCTCCGCATACCTGGCAGGGCTTTTCCACCGGCGAATGGGAAGGGGACGCGCTGAAGATCACCACCACGCATCTGCGAGAGGGATGGGTACGGCGCAACGGCCTGGCGCGCAGCGAAAAGGCCACCATGATTGAATATTTGGTTCGGCACCACCGCTTTCTCACCATGGTTACCATCGTGAAGGATCCTCTCTATCTCACCGAGCCGTTCATTCGCACCTCGGATTGGGTGGAAGCCGAAGGCAACGAGACGTATCCCAATCTGTGCATCCAGGGCGTGGAAATCGAGCACGACAAGGGCTGGGTCGCCTACCACCTGCCGGGGCAGAATCCTTGGCTGAGCGAATACGCGGAAAAAACTGGCATCCCCTATGAGGCTTCGCGAGGCGGTGCGGAAACGATGTATCCCGAATACCAGAAAAAGCTGGCGCAGATGGGCGCGGCCAAGCCAACGCAATCGCCGGAGAAGGGGGGACGATGAGTGCAAGCTCGTCGAGGCCCGTAGGCCCCGTAAGCCCTGTAAACATGTTGCGTTCGATGGCTGCGTGCGCGTGTGCTTGTGCGCTGGCGATGGCCGTTTGCGCAGGAGGCGCCGCTGCGGAGCAGCCTCGCCCGGCGCAGTCTCCCGCAGCGCAGGACGGGCAAGCGAAGTCCGATTCGCACGTCCACGTTTTTCACGCGCAGGGCAACGTTTACATGCTTGTTGAGCCGACCAACAACATCACCGTGCAG
>JBEKTG010000193.1:0-6607 GCA_049516275.1 Candidatus Acidiferrales bacterium | reverse complement strand
CAATTTCGCGCCCTCCTACCTTTCCGACGCCGGCACTCCCGCCAGCACGAAGACCGATCCATCGCGCCTCGGTCCAGCCTGGGGACGCGCCGCGGCCAAAGCCCTCATCGCCAAAGGAGTCGACCAGATCAAGGTCACCTCCGACAATCTCACCGCCGAGGAAATCGCCGCCATCTCCGACGAAGCGCACAAAGCGAATCGCACCGTGCTAGGCCACACCACCGACATCTACACCTCGGTCGGCAATGGCTACGACGGCATCACCCACCTCTGGGGGCTCAGCGCCACGCTGATGACCCCCGAGAACAAAAAGAAATTCGGCGAGGGCCGCATTCAGAATCCCTATGCGTACATGGAAGAAAGCAAGATGGACGCGCTGGTCAGCTTCATGGTCCAGCACCACGCGCATCTCAATCCGCTGCTCGCGAACGAACACCCCGCCGTCCTGCCCGAGGCGCACGAGTTCGAACTGACCAATTACAATTTGTACATGAACCCCGAACTTCGCTACGTGCCGCTCGGCAACGTAGTCAGCTCGATGACGTTCTGGCACAAAACCCGCAGCTATTCGGGCACCGTGGGATTCTACCCGTACGTCGAAACGCTCGAGTCCAATGAACTCGCTGAAGCGCAGCGCGGCTACAGGAACGCCCAGGAATTCGTTCGCCGCTTCAACAAGGCCGGCGGCCAGCTGATCGGCGGCACAGACACCGGCGGCTCAGCCCTAGTGCCCGGCACAAGCCTTCTGCAGGAAGTGCGCGTATTCGTAGACGCGGGCCTCACGCCCATGCAGGCCCTCGAGACCGTCACCAAGAATCCGGCCGAATTTTTCCGTCAGGCCGATAAGGTGGGCACGCTGAAGCCGGGCCTCGACGGCGACGTGGTCATCCTCGACGCCAATCCGCTCAGCAATATCGCCAACCTCGAAAAAATCCACACGGTCATCAAGGACGGGGAAGTGCTCGACGGCCGCTACCACCACGATTACCACCCCGATTTCTGGCGCTCCACCGACGACACCGGCACATCGTCTTCCACCGCGGACGCCCCCGCGCTAACCAGCGTCACCAGCAGCTCCGCAGCGGTCCACGGCGGCGGCCCGGTAGAACTCGTAGTGAAAGGCGCCGCGTTCAACAGAACATCTCTAGTCTGCGTGAACGGCCGCCCGGTAAAAACCTCCTTCGTAAGCCCCAACGAACTCCACGCCACAATCCCAGCCGCAAGCCTGCCAACCGCCGGAACCTACGGCGTAACGGTAACGACAGCTTGGCCCATCCCCATGCCCGGCGAAGGCGGCGGCGTCTCAGAATCCAAGCCCCTAGTCGTGAACTAGCGCAATGAATCAGCCTAGGAAGCCCGTCCCAGCTCTTCGCGTATCACGCGCCGGATAATTTTCTCCAGCGGTTCGCGGCTTTGCTGCACGTATTGACGTACCACCTCGTTGATGTCAAACGCCGAGGCCAGAACTCCCTTTTTCCCGAATCCCTCACCCGCTTCTCCACATCCACTAAGGGCACGTCGAAATATCAAGTCTGAGGGATCACAGGGAAACGGAGAATCAGCCATGGGGAAACTTGCGGGTCAGGTTGCAGTTGTCACCGGAGCATCGAAAGGGATCGGCGCGGGAATTGCCAAGGCGCTCGGCGCCGAAGGCGCGTCGGTGGTAGTGAATTATTCATCGAGCAGGGAAGGCGCGGATCGCGTCGTGCGCGAAATCACCGCCAATGGAGGCAAAGCCATCGCCGTCCAGGGAGACGTCTCGAAACAGGCCGACATCACGCGGCTCTTCGAGACAACAAAAAAGGCCTACGGAAAACTTAATATTCTCGTAAACAACGCCGGCATCTACGAATTCGCGCCGCTCGAAGGAACCACCGAAGATCTTTTCCACCGTCAGTTCAATCTGAACGTCCTCGGCCTGCTGCTCACCACCAAGGAAGCCGTGAAACTCATGGGCCCCGAAGGCGGAAGCATTATTAACATCGGCTCCGGCATCAGCAAGATGCTGCCGCCCAACACGTCGATCTACTCCGCCACCAAGGCTTCCGTCGATGCGATCACCAGCATCCTTTCCAAGGAATTGGGCGCGCGCAAGATTCGCGTCAACTCCATCAACCCCGGCTTGATCCAGACCGAGGGCGTCCACGCGCAGGGCAATGACGAAGGGGATTTCCGCAAGTGGATCGAGACGCAATCGTCGCTCGGGCGCATCGGCCAGACCGACGACATTTCGCCCACCGCCGTCTATCTCGCTTCTTCCGACTCGAAGTACATGACCGGCGAAACCGTCCGCGTCACCGGCGGCATTTGATCCGGTTTACGCGAACCGCAGGGCCGGCTACCACGAGAGAAAATGGTGCGGGCCGGCCTTGGGCTTGATTCTCACGATGACCAGCAGGATCAGCGCCAGCAGCGCGATCGCCGCCAAGCCGAAGTAGATGTCTATATAGGAGAGGAGTCTGCTCTGGGTGATCACGCTGGCTTGAAACAGCTGCAACGCTCCCAGCGCAGGGTCGCTGCTCCCACCGCCGTTGCGGTGGATCAACTCGGCATATTGCGCCAGCGTGGAGCGAACGGTGGGATCCAGCCGGTGGGCCACATCCAAAATCCGCGAGGAGTGAAACGTCATCCGGTGATCGAACAGGATGGTCACCGCCGTCACTCCAAACGTGTTCCCCAGTTGCCGCACGAAGAAGTAGGTCGTCGAGATGTCGTTAAGGTCAGGCAGCGGCGTATTGGCTGTAGCCACGTTCGCGGCCGCGATCACCACCGGCGCGAGCGAAAAGCCCTGCAGCAAGATCGCGGGCGCCAGGACTTCGCTCGGGGTCGTGGGCGTCCAGAGATAGACGATCGTGCCGTAAGTCGCGATCAGACCCGCCAGACCGATGCCCATCGTTCGCGGCGCGCCCAGCCGGGGAATCAGCACCCGCAGGCAGAGCAGCAGTCCCGTCCCCAGGCCGGTGGTATACATCGAAATAAAACCGCCCGTTTGCGTCGCGCTGTAATCCTGGACGAAGCGAAGGTACTGCGGCGTGAGATAAAGCCCGGCTCCCAAAAACGCCCCCAGGATCAGAATCAGGGAGAAAGAGGTTCGCAGAGAACCATGCCGCCAGATCAAACGCAGATGAAATACCGGTGCAGTGTTTTCGGGCCGGGCTTCCCACCACAGAAACGCCGCAAAACAGATTCCCGCCGCAACGAGGGCCAGCGTGATCCAGGAAGACTCAAGCCATAAATCACGCTCGCCGCGGCTTAAGGCCGTCTGGAGGCAGGCGAGCGACGCAATCAGCAGCATCGCCCCCCACGCATCGACATGGACCCCTGGCTTCCGCTGAAACAAATAGCCGGGTGGGATCGTTTTCCAAATGAGGAACGCGCCGATAGCCAGAAAGGGAAAATCTATCAGGAACGCGTAATTCCAGTGGAGTTGATCGGTAATCCATCCCATGGCCACGGGATAGGGAATCTCGAAAACGTACAGAACGATGTAAAGCCACGTGACCGCCCTGATCAACGCTTTCCCCGGAAACAGCATTCTCGAAATGATGATTGTCCGCACCAGAAACGCGCCGCCGCCGAATCCCATGATCAGGCGTGAAACCAGCAACCGCTCGAGGCTGTGCGCGCTGAGCACGCAGCCCATCGCCCCTATGGAATAGAACCCGATGCTGATCAACAAATGCCGCCGGGTGCCGATCACCCGCGTCATCCACGCCGCCAGGGCCAGCGAACAAAGAAAACCTACGTTGTAAAGAGTTATGACCCAGCTGATCTCATCGGAGTTCGCGCCCACATTGCCCTGCATGTCCGGAAGCAAGGCGTTGATGGAAATCCGGTTCGAGAGTTCGATGGCAGCTACCATCCCCGCGCTCAGCAGGATGACCATCCGGTGCCGGTACGTCAGTCCCGACAGGGCGCTGAGGCGCTGCGCTTCTTCGAGTTCCCATTGCTCAAAACCCTGCGGAACGTTTCCAGCCAGGTAGCTCATGCCGTTGCTTTCCCGTCAGCGAGTATAAATGGTGGCTTCCACATTCATCCCCGGCCGCAGCACCAGGCGCGGATTGCTGGACGGTTTCACCAGGATTTTCACCGGTATGCGCTGCACCACTTTGATGAAATTCCCCGTCGCGTTTTGTGGCGGCAGCAAAGCCTGCCGTGAGCCGCTGGCGCCGGCAATGGAGTCGACCACGCCTTCGAACTCCTCGCTGTAAGTGTCGATGTAAAAGCGGACTCGCTGGCCGGGGGCCACATGGGCCATCTGCGTCTCCTTGAAGTTCGCGGTCACATACACCTGATCCAGAGGGACGATGGTAAACAGCAATTGCCCTGGCGATACGTATTGTCCCAGGTCCACCGACTTCTGCGTCACCTGGCCGGTGATCGGAGCGGTGATGTGCGTATACGCAAGGTTCAGTTCAGCCTGCTGCAGCGCGGCTTTCGCGCGCTCCACCGCGGCCTGCGCCGATTGGTAGGTTGCTTCGGCGATGGGTACCTGCTGCTCGCGGGCCTTCGTTTCAAGGAGTGCAGCCTGCGAGCGCAACAGCCGTGCCTGGGAAGACCGCGCATTTGCGCGAGCAATCTCCACAGCCTGTTGTGCCGCGGAGCGTTGCTGCTCGGCTGCCTGCAGTTCGCTCTTCGCTACGCGCGCGGCGGCTTCCACCGAATCGAATTGGAATTTCGAGACGTCGTCGGTGACCAGCAACGGGGTGTAGCGGGCCAGATCGGCCTGGGCGCGCTCGTTCGTGGCTTGTCTGGCGGCCACGTTGGCCTCGGCCAATTGCAGATTCGCGGTCGCCGACTGTTCGAGCTGCGCCTGGGAGCTTACGTAATCGGCTGCATCGGATTCTTTTTGTGCGGAGGCGCCGGTGGTGCTGCTGGTGGTGGTCTGGCGCGTCAAGCCGATCTGGAGTTTCGCGGAATTTGCCTGCGCCTCCGCGAAATCGAGGTTGGCTTGGGCCTGATCCACTTCCGCCTGATAGGTACGCGGATCGATCTGCACCAGCACGTCGCCTTCCTTCACCGGCGTGTTGTCGTTGATGAAGAGTTTGACCACATAGCCCGGCACCTGCGGCGCAACCGCCGTGATGTGGCAATCCACCTGGGCATCGTCTGTCCTTACGCGCCCGTCGAGCACGTACCACGCTACGCCCAGCAAAATCAGCGCGGCGACGGCCGCTCCCTTCACGAAGGGATTCAGATCGCGAAGCCACTGACGCCACGAAACGGAGGTCTGCGGCGCTTGCGGAGCGGCGGCAACCTCAGCGGCAGTGGCAGTGCTGGGTTCCGGCGATGGCGTAACGGGAGTGGAGCTCACGATCGGGTTCGCCTTTCATTTCGCGTACGTAGCTTCGATATCGCCTTCCGCGCGGGCCAGGGCCGCGCGCGACACGTTGAATTGAAACAGCGCGCCGATCTGGTTATCGCTCGCGCGGGCCAGGGCGTCCTGCGCGGTAATCACTTCCACGTTCGTGGTGACGCCCGCTTGAAACCGGCGCTGCGCCTGGGCCACTTCCTCCTGGGCCAGGTTGTAGCCCAGATTAGCGACGTCCACCGAATTCCGCGCGGCAGTGAGTTCATCCAAAGCGGACTTCACCTCCTTGACGATTTGCGCCTCCAGCTGAAGGCGAGTTTCCGCTACATGCTGTTCTTCCAGCTTTGCCCTTGTCTCCTCTGCGCGGATTCGGCCACCCGTGAATAGAGGGATTTGCAGAGAGACTGCATAGTTGTAAGCCGGAATGCCGTCGTCGAAATGCTGTCCCTGATAAAACCAGAACCCCGAGAAATCCAATTGCGGAAGGCGTCGCTCGCGAGCCTCATTCACCGACAAGTGTGCGACGCGCTCCTGTGAATTCAACGATTGAATTTCCGGCCGGGTTGCCAGCGCCTGATTGAGCAGTTGCTCTTTTTCGACGATCGGCAGGTTGTAGAATTGCAGCCGGTCGGTCACTTCAATCTCCTGGTCGCGAGGCAGATCCAGGAGTTCCGCCAGGCCGTACTTGGTCGTGTGAGTCAACGTCTCCGCGTCAATCAGATTCTGGCGCTCATTCTGCAATTCGACGTTGGCTCGCACGGTGTCGATATTCAAGCCGATGCCCGTTTTCTGAAGTTCGCTGGCCTGGTCGTAGAGCCGCTGTGCCAGCGCGACGCGGGAGCTGGCGGCGTCGCGCGTTGCCAGGGCGCGAAGAATCTGCAGATACTGGTCCACTACCGCGGTGACCACATTTTCACGCGTGGTCTGTTCGTCGGAGCGCGCCTCGCGTGTTTCTTCACGGCCGATCTGATATCCGCGAATCAGCGGAAGGTTCAGGATAGTTTGCGAAAAGGCCGGCCCCGCTTGAATGTACTGATACGGTCCCGCCGCTCCTCGCTTCGGCGCGGCTTCAATGCTGACGATGTTGTACTGGTTGCGAGCCGCAAGCGCCGCGATACTTGCCTGGGGAAGCAGCGCTGACCGGGCGATCTGGCTGTTGCGATCGCTTTCGGAGACCAGCAGTTGAGCGATCACGCGCTGCGGATTCTGCTTCAGCGCCAGTTGCACAGCTTCTTTCAGCGAAAGGTGCAGCGGGCCGTTGGTAGCTGCCGGCGGCTGCTGAGCAAAAGAATCCAC
>JBEKTG010000192.1:0-6619 GCA_049516275.1 Candidatus Acidiferrales bacterium | reverse complement strand
TACACCTACGAAAGCGCAAGGCCCACCGAGGCCGCGCCACTCCAGGAGGAAGCCATGAAATACCTGTTGATGATCTATGCAGACGAAAAGATTTGGGAGAAGTACAGCGAGGCCGAACGCGGAAAAATGTACGGTGAGTACATGGCGTTCACGCAAGGAATCAAAGACAACGGCAAGTACGTCGGCGGCAATCCCCTCAAGCCGACGTCAACTGCCACCGCCGTTCGCGTGCGCGACGGAAAGCAACTGGTCACCGACGGCCCTTTCGCGGAAACCAAGGAGCAGCTGGGAGGTTATTACCTGGTGGAAGCCGCCGATCTCGATGACGCCATCAAAATCGCCGCGAAAATTCCCGGCGCGCGGTACGGTTCGATTGAAGTCCGTCCGATCATGGCCTATTAGAAACGCGGGCAACGAGGCGGGGCAGTTTGTTCCAAGCTGTACCCGCCTTGTTCGCTGCGCGGTAACCGGGATTTAGAGCTGCCCGCCGCGAAGGCACGCGAGGAGAGAAAAGTATGAAGATGCCGTTGGCGATTGCGTTGGCTGCGGCTTTCCTGTTCCCGGCTTGTCTGGCGGCCGCTCCGGCAAAACCGGCGCTGGAAGTGGTCATTCTCGGTTCGGGCGGACCACGGGCCTTCGGCCGGGCGGGATCAAGCGCCATCGTGGTCGTGCGAGGCGTGCCGCGGATTCTCGTGGACGCCGGACCGGGCGCGTTCCTGCGGATCGGTGAATTGGGCGTCGACCTCGACAAAGTCGATACGGTTCTGCTGACGCACCTCCACATCGACCACAGCGGAGACCTCGCGGCCTTCTTCAACGACCGCGCGCTCACCAGCGACGGCCCCATCACCTACCGAATTTTCGGCCCGGACGGCGCGGGGCTCTTCCCCAAAACCTCGCGATTCGTGGATTTGCTGGTGGGAAAAGACGGCGCGTTTGCGTATCAGAAAACGTTTGGCGTGCGCGAAACGTTTGTCGTGCGCGACCTGGCGATTCGGCTCGACTCCGCGCGCACGAAGATTGTGGACGAGGATGGGTTGGTCGTAGAAGAAATTGCCACCCACCACGGAGACTGCCCGTCGGTGGCTTACCGGATTTCCTATAAAGGCGTGTCGGTGGTTTTCTCCGGCGACATGGATGCGTCGGCGCTGCCCAATCTCGTGCAGTTAGCGAAGAACGCGGATTTGCTGATCTTCAATTGCGCCGTGCTGGACCCTCCCGCTTCCCCGTCGCAGCTCTACGACCTGCACACGCCGCCCGGGAAAATCGGCGAAGCCGCGCGCGCGAGCGAGGTAAAGAGCCTGCTGCTCAGCCATCTCGCTCCCGACGTGGAGTCGCAGGAAGCCGCGGTGCGAAAATCCATTCGCGCGTCCTACGCGGGGCCGGTCGCGTTCGCAAGCGACAAGCTGCGCGTCCCTGTCGGAAAATAAGCGCCATTTCATTTCGCCGACGGGTTCTTTTCTCAATTCCAACGCTTCACCTGCGGCCAGAGTTCCTTTAGAGGCTGCTTGAGGCCGCGGCAATAGAAAATGTCGAAATGCTGGTAGGGCATCGAGTACGGGTGATACGCACTGCCCACTTTCTTGACGCTGGCGCACTCCGACTCAAGTTCGGCCTGCCGTCCGGCCATGACGATGACGCTTTCGCCGGTGTAGTCGCGCGGCCCCCAGAGAAAATAGCTCTGATGGCCGCTGATCGCGGGCGGCAAACCGTACTTCGGTCCGAAGAGGTCGATGGCCCCGGCCTGCCCGTACGTCAGCGCGAAAATCGCAGTCTTTGGGCGGATCTCCGCCGGCAAATTGTTATAGACGCGCGCGACAGTGGCCGTCATTTCCTCCCATCCGAACTGGTCGGCAAAGGTTTGAGGCAGCGGGCCAAGCCTGTGGTTCTCAATCGCAGGCTGCGCAAGATGCAGAGCTTTCGTATAACGGATGTAGGTCTCCGGGGGCAGCACCGGAATGGCCAGCGGCGCGAGGAGCGCTCCCGTCGCAACAATCAACAAGATGGTCAAAGCGAATACGGGGAATCGCGAGCGCACCAGCTGCGGGGCGCTCAGCGAATTCTCCCAGGCCACAGCGCCGCCGGCGAATAATAGCGGGAACGCCGGAAAAAGGTAGTAAATCCGCGGGCTCAGCGCGACGATCACCGCGGCAGTCACTACCCACGCCCACCCGAGCGCGCGGAACGGCTTCCCTTCTTTCGCGAAAAAGTAAAACCACAGGCCTGCCAGGCACACCGGCAGCGTCAGCGGATGCATGCTCAGAATTTCCTGGCCGAAGAATGCCAATGGCCCCAGGCGCACATCGCGCCCGCTGTGGCGAATGTTTCTCTGCAGCTCCAGAAACGGAAAGTGGTGCTGAATGTTCCACAGCAGATTCGGCAGAAAAATAAGAAGTGCGATCGCGCCGGCCATCCAGAACCAGGGAGTAGCGAACGCTCGGCGCTCCGGCGTGAAGAGCAGCCCCACGACGATGCCCGCACCGAAAATCAGCATGGAATACTTGTTGTCGAGTCCAACCCCGGCGACCACGCCAAACCAGATCCACAGCTTCTGGTTGCCGGTTTTCACGATGCGCAGAAACAGCCACGCGCAACCCAGCCAGAAAAGCGGCTCAAACGCATTCATGGAAAGAATGTTGTCGGTGGCGAGAATGCCCGGCGCGGCCAGCACGCAAACCGTGGCGAGCACCTGGGCCAACCGGTTCCCTCCGAGTTCAAAAGCAATGAGCGAGGTGAGAGCGACTTCGGCTGCCCCAGCTAGCGCCGGAAGGAAGCGAATCGCCGGGAGCGAATCGCCCAAGATTGACCGCGAGGTCCAGGTGATCAAAGCAATCAGTGGCGGCTGGTCAACGTAGCCCCAGTCCAGATGTCGGCTGCAGGCCAGGTAATACAGCTCGTCGACGAAGTAGCCGTAATGCCGCCCCGCATAAAGATGAACCAGCAGCTTGCAGGCAGCGATTCCGAGGATCGCCCCGATAGAGATCACCGCCACGTTGCCAGAGCGGCCGGGAACGCTTTCCCTGGTTGCTAAATTCGTCATGGCTGGAATCCCAAGTCAGGCACTCTGCCCGATTCGCGCCATAACTGCAATCACGTGTGCTCGCCCGCGTACCACGGAGCGCTCACCGTGAAGATGCGTTCGTTGCCGCGCGCGAGCAGCACCCATTCGAGCAGCCGGCCGCGCTGATTGTGCAGGAAGTATTCATACCATCTGTCTTCCACAAGCTCGGGGATCACCACGACGATGCTGCGGTCGGGGTTCTTCCTCGATAGTTCGAGAACGAACTGCACGATGGGGACGATCACGAACCGGTAGGGCGAATCCAGTACATCGAGTTTCGGCGGTTCCCTGCCCGCGGCGCGGAAAGGCGCGTCGACATAGCGCTCCCACTCGTCCTGGAGCGGCTCGGGGTGGGCGTTGGGGTCGACGTGCAGGGCGATCACGTCCGGCGAAAGCCGCGCCGCGAATTCAATTCCCCGCCGGGAAATGTTACTCCAGCGGTCGATGGCGATCACGGCGATGGGCGGTTTGGCGATGCTCGCGGTGTCGACGGCGCAGCGGCAGCTGGTGAGCATCTTCACATGGTGGTAATGACGGCGCACGGCGACGAAAAGAAAAATGGCCCCCGGGATGAAAAGCAGCGTGATCCAGGCGCCGTCCAGGAATTTCGCCACCAGCACCACCACCGTCGTCACGCCGGTAACAAAAGCGCCCAGCCCGTTGACGAGCGCGCTCTTCAGCCAGCCCGATTCGCGGTGCTTTAGCCAGTGCATCACCATGCCCGCTTGCGAGAGCGTGAACGCCAGAAACGCCCCCACGGCGTACAGCGGGATCAGCCGGTCGGTGACGCCGCCAAAAAGAATCAGCAGCCCGCCGCATAGCACCGCCAGCACGGCGATGCCGTAGGTGTAGACGAGCCGCCTCCCGCGGTACCCGAAGACGTGCGGCAAATAGTTGTTCTGCGCGATGGCCTTGCAGAGGCGCGGGAAATCGGCGAACGCGGTGTTGGCGGAAAGCGAAAGCACCAGGAGAATGGACCCGACCGTCAGGTAGTAGAAAATGCCCTTGCCGAACACGGCTGCGACCAGCATTGAGAGCACGCTCTGGTAGCCCGGCTGGCCCGGATCGGTGGCGGCGATTCCGTAGATCCTCACGAGATAGGAAATGCCCGCCAGCATCACCGCCAGCAGAAAAATAATCACGGTGAGCGTCGTGCGGGCGTTTTTCACGGCGGGTTCGCGGAAGGCCTTCACGCCGTTGCTCACAGCCTCCACTCCCGTCAACGCCGTGCAGCCGCTGGCGAAAACCTTCAGCAGCAGCCAGAAGCTGACCGCGGCCACCATCGGCGGCGGAGGCGGCAGAGGCGCCGCGGGCGTGGGATGTCCCCCGCTGAGCGCCACCCGCAGAATACCTCCTCCGATGGTGATCAGAAGCGTGCCCACAAAAAGATACGTGGGAAGCGCGAACGCCAGGCCCGCATCGCGCACCCCGCGCAGGTTGAGGATGGTGATCACGATCAGGATGCCGACGCAGAGGCTGACCGTGTGCGGCAGCAGCGACGGAACCGCCGACACCAGCGCGCCCACGCCCGCCGAAATCCCCACGGCCGCAGTGAGAATGTAGTCGGCAAGCAACGCGGCCGCCGCGAGCAGCCCGGCCTGCGCGCCAAGGTTGAAACGCGCCACCGTATACGAACCGCCGCCCGAGGGATACGCGGCGATGGTCTGCCGATAAGAGAAGTAGACGATCACGAGCAGCGTGATGATGGCCGCGCTGATCGGCACGATATACCGCACGCCGAGAAGGCCGAGCGGAATCAGCAGGCTAAGCGCAGCCTCCGGCCCGTACGCGGCGGAGCTGAGCCCGTCGAGTCCAAAGATGGGTATTCCCTGCAACGGGCCCACCTGCTCGGCGCGTTCGTCACTCGTTGCAATGGGCTTGCCGACAAGAACGTCAAGTATGTTCATAAGCGATTCGAATTCGCGTCCTTCTCACTGAATGTGGGTGCGACAAGGTAGAACGGCCCGGCGACGCGGTCAAATGAATTTCCTGCAACTCCATGCAGCTCCCTGACTCTGCCGCTATCGCCGCAATCTGGAAACCGGCCGCCGCCGAGGTCAGGACCTGTCGCGCCTTTCCCGGTTCATCACCCTAAATTGGAACGAATAGCCCACCCCGATAAAGTGATCCACCGCTGCCGACGAGAGGCCCCAGCCGAAATGAAAGTCGAGCTGCTGATTGGGCGTGATCTTGAAAGCCGTGCCGGGGTGCAGGAGATGTTGCGGACCTCCGCGCTGCGGAAAGTCGCCCGAGTACTCCAGAAAAGCGTCCCACCGGCTGTTAATCTGCCGGTCCAGCAGGAAACTCGCCTGCCCCGTCAGATTGCGCCGCGCGCCTTGGGTCGGCCACAACAGCGAAAACATGCCGGCGGCGGTCCAATTCTTCGATACCGGATGCGACCAGGGCAGCAGGAACTGTGGGTCATACCCGTGGCTGGACAGGGTGTGCGATCCCACCGGCAAACTCAGCGCGACCACCAGCGAAGCGTCGAAGCCTCCCGATGTTGCAAAAAGCTGCTGTTTCACTCCCAGCGAGATGTCGCCCCACCCGGAGCCAAAGCCAGCGCCCGCGTTGAAGTTCTGGAAATAATCCGGCGCGCTGAAACGCAACTCCGTCTTCGAAGTGATTCCGAACCGGGCGAGCGTTTCCGGGAAGTCGAAGCCGCGCTGTCCCTGACTTGCGGTTTCGGTGAAGCCGTTCTCGAATAAAAGGTCGCCTCGCGGGACAACAATGCTGGAGTCGGTGATAGCAGGGCGGTCGGTGGTGATCGGAGATTGCGTGCTGGCGGCAACCGACTGATCCTGGCCGTAAAGAGAAGCGGCGGCGCCGGGAATCCCAAAAAGCAACAAGCCCGCGATAGCCAGCCTGTTGCGCAAGCCCACCGCGCTACCCGCTGTTCGATGCAGTTTGCACCCTGCCCTGGGGAGATTCCATCATCCGATCGATCGCTTCGCAAGCTTCTTTCAGGGCATTTTCTTTGGCCAGGTCCATCGTCGCAAATTCCTTCTCTCCGCGGTGGACGGTTTGCGTTCTTTCCGGATGCGTGATCAGGGTGTAATCGCACTTCCAGTAGAAATGCGCCTGCTGATGAAGCTCCATCTCGATTTCGACGCCTTTGTAAACGGCCTGAATCATGGCCCATCTATATACCTCCGGCACGATCCCGCCGGGCATTTTAATTTTGTATCTCCTCCATCGAAAACTTTCTCCGGCGTATTTATGCGTTCATTATCTCCGCCGCAATCGGGGCACCCTTCTGCGGGCGCACTCTCGCGGCGCGGCTAATCACCGTCCTTCAACATGGTGTCGATCACGCGGAACTCCTGCTCTTTACCCGACCGGAGAACGTACGCCGAGTCTTTCTCGACGCGGAATTGAATCGTGTCCCCCACGGCCAGGCTCGATGGGTCCTTGGCCTCGAATTCGTAAATCTTCAGGTCCGTCTCCACGCGAAAAACCGGTGTGCCATGAGCGGAGGGTTTCTGCGACGCCGCGTGCGCCAACACCTTCCCCTGCTCCGGGTAAGTATCGGAAGCCTTATCCTGTGCCCGTGCGGCC
>JBEKTG010000191.1:0-9809 GCA_049516275.1 Candidatus Acidiferrales bacterium | reverse complement strand
AGCCATCGGCCGCACGGAGGTTCCGGACACGATCGACGCCCTGATCCGCCAGCGCTTTCGCTGGACCTTTGGCACGCTTCAGGCGATCTGGAAGCACCGCGACACCGTCGGCAAGCCTCAATACGGCACGCTCGGTTGGATTGCCGTGCCGAACATCTTTCTCTTCCAGATTGTGCTTCCGCTGGTGTCGCCCATCATCGACCTGATGTTTGTGATGACCCTCGCGCTTTGGGGGCTCGCCCAGCTTCGCATCACCCGGCTTCCGCAGCTCTGGACGTCGCAGGATGTGGAGCGCTCGCTGATCTTCTTTGCTCTGTTCATGCTGATCGATCTATTTACCTGCGTGGTCGCGTTCGCGCTGGAAAAGCACGAAGACTGGACGCTGCTCGCCCCGCTGATCCTGCAGCGTTTTTACTACCGCCAAATGATGTACGTGGTGCTCTTCCGCGCTCTCAAGGAAGCCGTGCAGGGACGGCCGGTGGGATGGCGAGGCGTCGAACCGCAGGTTCCGGCACCTGTGGGGCAAGTCTAGAGCTGGACTTTTTCGCCCGCCCGCGTCGCTCTGCCAGAGCTTGAAACGTTTGTCCACCAGGGGTATGTTTTGGGAGTAAGCCCATGCCCATCCGCATCATTACCGTCGAACGCGAGTATGGCAGCGGAGGCGCGGCGATCGCCCAGGCCCTTGCTCAGCGGCTTGGCTGGAAGCTCTGGGACCGCGACCTGACCGAGGAAATTGCCCGCGTGGCGAACGTCGATCACCGGGCTGCCATGCGCTGCGACGAACGAAGGGATACGCTGCTCTACCGGCTATTCAAAGTTTACGCGCGCGGAAGTTACGAGCGGGCCCTTCCTTTGGGCGAGCGAGCCGGGTTTGACGCCGATCAGATGGTGGAGACCCTTCAAAAGGTCATCGAGGACGTGGCGTCGCGAGGCAAGTCGGTGATCGTAGGGCGTGGATCGGCGTACTTCCTGCGCAATCGCCGCGACGCATTTCATTTGTTCACCCATGCGCCTGTCGATGAAAAGGTACGGCGACTCAAGTCGGTTTGCAAAACCGAGAAGGAAGCGCTCCAGCTGATCGAAGAAATCGATCGTGAGCGCAGCGCCTTCATTCGCCACTACTTTCACGCCGAATGGCCCAATCGAGCTTTTTACAACATCATGATCAACACAAAGTTTGGCGACGAGCATGTGGTGGAGACTGTTCTTCAGCAGATCGCCGCACTTGAGAAAGCCGAAGTCCCCCAAAGCGCCACCGCCTGACCCCACGCGACGCCCGCGCTTGCCGATTCACGCGCGTTCCCGTACTCTAAATTTTTTGTTGTCCGCGCGATTTTCGACGCGAAGGAGTGGAATGGCCTGTCCGATTTGCGAGAAGCGCCCGCCGAAGCGCTTTTGCCCCGCGAAGGGCGAGAAAATCTGCGCGATCTGCTGCGGAAAAGAGCGCGAAGTAACCATCGATTGCCCGTATGACTGTTCTTACCTGATCGCCGCGCATCGCTACGAAGCGGAACACGGCAAGCCGCTCCCGCCTGCCGATTTTCCGTACCGCGACATCGTCTTTCAGCCTGACTTCGTCTACGAGCGCTGGCCTGTGGTCAGCAACATTGCCGAGGCGATTCTGGGCTTCCAGTTCCGGAATAAGGAACTCCACGATAACGGCGTCTCAGCCGCTCTGGAAAGCCTTGCCGAAACGTATCGCACGCTCGGAACCGGAATCTACTATGAAAAGCCCCCCGATTCACCTGTGGCGCGCGGCCTCTACGGCCAGATTGCCGAATCCCTTCAGAATTTTCGAACCAAGGAAGCGGAGCGCCTGGGCCTGGCTTCTTCGGTGAAGGAATCAGATATTTTTCGCCTGCTGGTTTTTCTGCTGCGTATTTGCAAACAGGAAACGAAAGGGCGTCCGCGTTCCCGCGCTTTTCTCGATTTTCTTCGCTCCCGGTTCCCGCTTCCCGAGAGCGCGCCCAAAGAGGCGTCGCGCATCATCATGCCGTAGCGACTGCGGGTTCCCATGCCTCTCCCGAAATGCGGCGCTTTGTGCCGCTCCCGCCGCAGAAATGGGAGGTCGTCCTGCCATGAAAGCAGCCAGGCAGATCAGCGCGAAGAGCATGGTGAATGCGGAGACCGTCTTGAGCTTCACCCCGCGCACCGGCTTCGCTTCTTCCTGCGCGACTTCGTGTGAGATCGGCGTCGCGTGCCTTCGATAGTTCTGTTTACTCCGTCGCTTTCTTCTGGCCTGCGGCATCTTAGCCTCCCTTTTGAAATCCGAGCTGCATCTGTGTCGAATGCCACGGGCGCGTGCCCGACCGATCGGGCCGCGAACCCAGGCCATACTTGCGACGCAGCCGCTCTACTCGCTCCGCTATCTCTTTGCGGTATTCCTCCGGAGCATTGCCGTAGCGTCCATACCAGGCGCCGTACTGCTTCACGAGCCTGGGGAACTTCTCGCGCAGAAACGGCAAGAACTGCTTCAGCGACGAGGGCATCAGGAACAGCACATTCGCCGCGAACCATTGCGCGCCGGTTTCGCTCACGCCACGTGCAAGCGCATCGAGGTCTTCTTCACGGTCGGTAAGGCCCGGAAGAACGGGCATTGCCAGCACTCCAGCCGAGATACCCGCCTCTCTCAATTTGCGGACCGCTTCCAGACGCAAGTCCGGCCGGGGAGCGCGCGGCTCGAGCATCCGGGCGAGACGAGTCTTGAGCGTGGTGATACTCAGATTGACGCTCAGAGCTGATTTCGCCGAAATGCGCTGCAACAAGTCGATATCGCGCAGCACCTGATTGGATTTGGTGGTGATGGAGAGGCTGAGTCCCTCGCGTTCGGCCATTCTTTCGAGAATCGCGCGGGTGGCGCCGAACTCCTTCTCCGCGGGCTGGTAGGGGTCCGTGGCCGTCCCGATGGCAATATGCTCGCCCCAGATCTTCTCGCTCCCCAGATCGCGTTCGGCGAGAGGCCCGGCGTCCTGCTTCACATAAATCTTGGTTTCAAATTCCCCGCCATCAAGCTCCATGTATTCGTGGGTGTACCGTGCGTAGCAGTATTTGCACCCGAATTCACATCCCCGGTAAGGGTTGACCGTCCAGCGGAACGGAACCCGCTCCGAATGGCATTCGTTGAGGATCGATTTGACGGGGAGAAGGAAATACTCCGTCCCGCGCTTGGCTTCGGCGCAGGGGGAGGAGGCAGCGAGGCGAGCAATGCCGACCAGTTCCGTAGCGGGCTTCTCACTCCGGCCAACGGCCGGAGGGGGCGCGGAAGCACCGCTAGGGGGCTCACAATTGCCGTGGCGAGCGGCTTGGGGGAATAGGGTGAGGCTGGCCTGCTTCGCGCGAGGTTCCGGCTGGCGCCGAAGCGTCAGGGGATTCGGTCGAAGTATGGGAGAAGTGGCCATTGCTGCCTCGCTGCACGGGAAGGATCATATTCGCCTTTTGTTCGCCGTGTCAAGAGATATTCGCTTTTTGTTCGCCCGTGGATCGCTCCGGCGGAAGGACAGGTCCTGCCCTGGAAATCCCGGCCTCGATTCGTCCGACCCCCTTTTCGACCGCTCCTATACTGGAAGGGGGCGACGGCCAGGGAGGGCGCAGGTGTCGGAAGTTGGAATACTCATCGTGGACGACGATCTGGCCAGTCAGCAGGCATTGAAGCTGATTCTGGATTCCGAAGGCTGGCGGGTGCGGATCGTGCCGGTGGCGTCGCAGGCGATGAGCGAACTGGCATCGGGCCTGTGGGATTTGGCCATCGTCAACGTCACGTTGCTGGACATGGCGGGTCCCGTCTTCTCCACATTGACGGAGCTGGTGCAGGCCCAGATGGCCGCGCGGGAACCAGCCCCTGCTCAGGACGAGCAGAAACCCCGGGCGAAGCGCTTTCGGGCGCTGTTCCTGGTTCCGCTGATGAGTTCCAAGGAAGTGCCTCTCATCCTCGAGCGCGAAGGGCTCCCCTACTCCTTCACTCCCTACCATCTGCACGATTTTCTTCAAAAGGTGAGCGACCTGTTGCTCGAAAGCGGAGCGGTCGCTGAACCACTTCGCAGCGTCGAGGGCTTCGGCCGCAAAAAACGCCGCCGCGAGATCGCGTCTGCCCGCGACGTTTACGGAAGCAAGAAAATGTTCGCCTCCCGTGAGGATTACCAGATGACCGAAGAGGAAATGGCTGAGTACGAGCGCCAGGAGCGCGAAGAAGACGAGCGGAAGAAACGCGCCAAGCAGCTCCTCAATCGCGAACCCCTCTGATTCGCCGGTAGTCCGGCTGGAAGTGAAGTGCCGCGGAGGGATTAACCCTCGGAGGCAGCCTTGCGGACTTCGCTGCGATCGGGAGTGGATCCGAGTAGTTCGGCGATCGTTTTCTTCAGGACCGGATGGAGCACATCCGGAGCAATCTCGTTGAATGGCACGAGAACGAACCGGCGATCGGCCATTCGCGGATGAGGAATCTCCAGCTCGGGCGTGCGCACGATGCTCGATCCGTAAAACAAAATATCGATGTCGATGAGCCGGGGGCCCTTGGGCACAAGACGGTGGCGGCCGAGGGAGCGTTCGATCTGCAGCAGCGCATCCATCAGCTCTGCTTGCTCCAGCTCCGTTTGCGCTTCCACCACGCTGTTGAGAAACCAGTCCTGGTCGCGAAAGTCCACCGGTTCCGTTTCGTAGAGCGACGATTGTCGCGTAACGCGCACTCCATGCTGCGCGAGAGCTGAAACCGCCCGAGCGACATTCGCGGCGCGGTCTCCGATATTCGAACCCAGCGAAAGATAGGTTGTTGTCACGGAATCGAACGCTCGCAGACGGCGTTTGCTAGCCGAACAGGCCGGATTGCCTTCGAGGTTCCGCCATGCCGAAGTGCTTGTAAGCGAGCGCCGTAGCGACGCGCCCGCGTGGGGTGCGGTCGAGCAGGCCCAGCTGCATCAGGTACGGCTCGTAAATCTCCTCGATGGCGTCTTCTTCCTCACTGAGCGACGCGGCGACGGTGCTTACTCCCACGGGCCCGCCGGCATATTTCTGGATAATCGTGAGCAGAAGATTGCGGTCCACGTCATCGAGCCCGTGTTCGTCCACTCCCAGCATCGCCAGGGCATCGCGAGCCACGCCGAGTGTGATGTGACCCTTGGCGCGCACTTCGGCATAGTCTCTCACGCGACGGAGCAGGCGGTTCGCGACGCGCGGGGTCCCTCGGCTGCGTCGGGCGATCTCGCTCGCCCCCGCCTCATCCGTGGTGATGCCCAGAATTTTCGCGGAACGCAGCACGATTCGCAGCAAATCCTCCGGCGTGTAGAACTCGAGCCGGTGGACAATTCCGAAGCGCGATCGCAGCGGCGCCATGATCAGCCCCGCGCGCGTCGTCGCGCCGATCAGCGTGAACGGATTCAGCTGATACGGGTGGACGCGCGCTCCGGGGCCCTGGCCGATAATCAGGTCCACACGGAAATCCTCCATGGCGGGATAGAGGATTTCTTCGAGAGCCGGCTGCAGCCGGTGAATTTCGTCGAGAAAGAAAAAATCGCGCGGATCGAGCGACGTGAGCACCGCCGTCAAATCGCCTTTTTTTTCGAGCAGCGGGCCCGAGCTGATCTTGATCGCCGAGCCCATTTCGTTGGCCAGGATTTGCGCGAGCGTGGTTTTCCCCAGGCCAGGCGGCCCGTAGAGCAGGACGTGGTCGAGCGCCTCGCCGCGGGCGCGCGCGGCTTCCACGGCAATTTGCAGGTTTTCCTTGACGCGATCCTGCCCGATGTAATCGCCGAAGCTTCCCGGGCGAACGCTCGCTTCGATGCGCGCGTCCTCGTCGAAGGCTTTGCCGGAAACGATCCGGTTTCGCGCATCCGTCATAGGCGGTGGCACCTTTTTCTCTTGGACAGCGTCCCTGCGGTGACCGGGCCGGCCCCCGACAAATTGCCATGCGAATGAGGCACCTTGACGCGCAATGTGCGGAATAGTTTATTCATTTCCCGCACGCGCCCCCTTCTGCATCGCAGAACTCCCGAGCATCTGCAGCGAAGCGCGCAGCAGGCTTTCAAAATCGCCGTCACTTGTGGCGCGCGCTTTTTCGATGGCTTTCTCCACCGACCGCGCGTCGTAGCCCAGATTCACGAGGGCGGAGGCTACGTCCGACTCTAGCTGCGAGTGCGTTGGGGGCTTCCCCGGCTCCGGCACGTCGACAGCTGTTAGTTTGTCGCGCAATTCGACCACGATGCGCTCCGCGGTTTTGCGCCCTACACCTGGGATGCGCACCAGTTGGGCCAGATCGCCCTTGCGGATCGCCGGGACGAGCTGTTCGAGGCTCATCCCCGAAAGAATTTTCAGCGCGAGCGACGGCCCGACGCCCGAGGCCGAAATCAGCAGCTCGAAACAGTGCTTCTCGCGGGCGGTGAGAAAGCCATACAACGAAAACTGATCCTCGCGCACATGCGTGTGGATCAGCAGCAGCGTCTCGGCGTGCAAAGCGCCCAGCCCGGCGAACGTGGACAGCGGAATCTGCACCTGGTAGCCCACGCCGCCCACTTCCAGCAGCACCTGGTTCGGACGCTTGTCGATGAGCCACTTCCAGCAGCACCTGGTTCGGACGCTTGTCGATGAGCTTGCCGCGGAGCGATCCAATCATGTCGAGCGATTATTGATTAGCGGTCGAGGAGTGTCAACGAAAGGCGGCGCGTGGAGCTTTGAGCTGGCAAGACGGCGGAGGGCGAAATGACCGTGAGATTTCCGGATTCAGCGGCGGGTGCGGTCTTTCTGTACTGCTTCGTCGATGAGGGTCTCAAGCTCGCGCCGGGTCAGAGTGACGCGCTCGGCGTCTCCCGCGTCGCAGGTCACCGGACCCTGCGGGCCGATGGTCGCGGCGGCTTGAATCCCGTGCTGCGCCCGGGCCGCCAGCAATTTCTCCACATCGCCCACGGAAAGCAGCACCTGCTTGCCGAGTTGCTCGGTGACCAGCGACACGCGCGCGAAATGCTCGGTCGTCTCCATGCGAAAGAACGAGGTAAGAAGGTCCGGGCCGTAGGTGACCACGCCATGATTGGCCATCAGAATCGCGTCATGGCCCTGTACGAGAGGTTCGAGCGCCTCCGTTACTTCCGAGGTGCCGGGCGTGCCGTAGCGCGCTACCGGAACGCTCCCGAGGGCGATCACAAGTTCGCAGAGCAGCGCCTTATTGAGCGGGATGCCGGCGGCCGCATAGCCTGTGGCCGTGGGCGGGTGGGCGTGGCAAACGGCGTTGATATCCGGCCGCAACCGATAGATCAGAAGGTGCATGGCCAGTTCAGACGAGGGATTCCGCCGGCCGCTCAGCCGGTGGCCTTCGGGGTCGACCACCACGAGATCGTCCTCGGTCATCGTGCCTTTGTTTACGCCGGTCGGTGACGTGAGAATGCGACGCGAATCGAGCCGGAGCGAGATGTTGCCGTCGGTGGCCACCACGTAGCCGCGCTCGCGGAGCCAGCGGCCCGCGGTACACAGATCGCGGCGGTGCTCCTCTTCCGTCTTGAGCGCGCCTGGGGTAATGGATTCGGCAGTCATCGACCCGTTCATATACCACTGGCCGGGCAGTGTCAACTTATGCGTGAATAAGCCGGCTGCCAACCGTTGGGCCGCGTTCAGCAGGCCGTTTCCTATTCTTGATATAATCCTGCGCCATGAGCGAACCCGCTTTTAAAGCGCCGCGCTACATTGTTGTGGAAGGGCCGATTCGGGTGGGCAAATCGACGCTGGCGCGGGCGCTGGCGGAGCGCCTGCACGCGAACCGCGTCTTCGATTGCGACAACAATCCTTTTCTCTCGGCTTTCTACGACGAAAAGCCGGGCGCGTCTTTCGCCGCCCAGATGCACTTCCTCTATGAAAGGCACCGCCGCCTGATGGAAGCGGAAATCGATGACAATGCGGCGCCCACCGTGGGGGATTTCCTGTTCGAGAAGGACAAGATTTTTGCTTACATCAACCTGAACAACGAGGAACTGGCGCTCTACGAAAAGTATTTCGACATGCTCGCGCCCTCGGTTCCAGCGCCCGACCTGGTGATTTATCTTCAGGCCACGCCGGAAGTGCTGAAGAAACGGGTTTCAAAGAAAGGAGAGCCGTCCGAGACGGAAATCTCGCCGGAATACATCTCGGCCGTCTCCAACGCCTACGAACATTTCTTCTTTCGCTATTCCCGCTCGAATCTTCTCGTGGTGGACACCTCCGAGATCGATTTCGTGGAGCGCAACGCAGACCTTCAGGAACTCCTGCGCCGGCTCCGCCAGCCCGTTACGGGAACACAGTACTTTCTCCCGCTGGGCCAGAGCTGAAGCGTCAGGCGGCCTGCGGCGGCCCCGTAAAGCGGTGGCGCCATCTGCCAAAGGTGCGGTTGAGCGGATGGCTGCGATGAAGGAATGAGAAGACCGGGTCGCGCCGCGTGCCGATTTTTTCAAGGGCGCGGCGAATGCGGAAGTCCCGGCCGGCCGATACCAGTCCTTTTTCGAGAACTTCGATAGCTTCCTGCGGGCGCCCCGCGTTCTGATACACCTCGGCCAGATTCAGATACAGCTGGGCATGATTGTGCCGGATGTCGATCGCTTCATGACAGAGGGACTCCGCGTCGGCGTAGCGCTGCTCGGCCAGCGCGGCCAGAAGCCCGGTGTAGGAAAGATAGAAAGGATTCTTGGGCGCGATTCCGAGAGCGCGCCGCGCATGTAGCAGTGCGTCATCCGGGTGCCCGTCGCGAAGGTGCTTGAGACATTCCTTAAAGTCCGACATTCCTGCATCTGTGGGAGACGAAGTTCCAATCCAATAAGACAAAGGTTCCTCCTCCCCTGCGTTTTCTGGAAGGGTAGTTCGCAGGGCTGGTAGGCCAACAGTATCCCTGGGCACGAACGAGAGAAATGGGTCGAAGGGACAGATTTTGTACCAGCGCCGGAACTGTTCGGAATGACAGGCGAAAGCGCGCCGCTAGTGAACCAGTTCGGAGGCGAACACCATTCGAACGCCGCGCGCCTCGAGCGACGGAACTTCTTCAGCAAGCGCGGCAATCGTTTCGGGATGAGGATGCCCAATGGCAATGGCTGAGCCGTCGCGAAGCGCGTCGTCGGCCGCGGATTGGAGCTGGGCACGAATCGCGCCGCGCTCCTGCACGTCGTCGAGAAAAACCTTGCGAGATGCGGCTGCGATGCCGGCCTGCTCCGCGGCGGTGTAGGCGACCGTCGCCGCCGTGGTGCGGCTATCTATGAAGAACAGGCCGCGCTCGCGCAACGCGGGCATGAGCGCTTCCATCAGCGCCGGGTCGGAGGTTGCGCGGGAGCCCTCGTGGTTGTTTACTCCCACTACGTGGGGAACGGTGTCGAGCATTCCGGCGAGCGCCGAGCGCACTTGCTGGGCGTTCATCCCCACGCGCAGCTCGGTCTGCTCCGGGGGAACGCCGGCAGACTCCGCTTGCATCGGCAGATGCAGAAGCACCTGGTCCCCGCGGCGGAAAGCCTCCTCGGAGAGCTCCGCGGAAAAGAGAAGACCCGGCAAAACGGAAACGGTCACCGGAAAGGGAAGGGAGATCACCGAATCGCCGGCGGAACGATCGTTGCCAAGATCGTCGATGATGATCGCGAGTCTGGCATTGGACGAGCCGCGTGGCTTTGGATTGCGCGGGCGGGCGGCTAGCGGCGTGACCACTCGAACGGTGTGCGTGTGCGCCCCGCGGAACGCGAAATCGAAGCGTTCGACATCGGCCGATGACCGCTCGACGATGGACATTTTGTTGCGGCGCGCGATCTCGGCGAGGGCGCGTTCCAGGGCGAGCGCTTTGGAAGGATCGGGGACCGTCACGTAGATGTTGTCTACCGTAGGCT
>JBEKTG010000190.1:0-6622 GCA_049516275.1 Candidatus Acidiferrales bacterium | reverse complement strand
AGCTATGAGGAAGCGACGTTTGTCGAGCCGGTGAACACCTGCCTGAAGGCCGTGCGGAAAGCGCGTGTGGCCGCCGGCGAAACGGTACTCGTCATCGGCCAGGGCCCCATCGGAATGCTTCTGATGATGCTGGCCGGCTACGAAGGAGCAATCGTTTATACGAGCGACCCGATGGCCGGACGCCGCGCGGCAAGCGTGCGCTTCGGAGCGAAGGAATCCTTCGATCCGGCGGCAGGGAACCTCGTCGAACTGATTCGCGCGCGGACGGGCGAACGAGGTGCCGACGCCGTACTGGTCGCCGTGCCTAACCCGTCATTAGTCCCCGAAGCCCTTTCTATCGCGCGACCGGGCGGAAGAGTGCTACTGTTTGCTCATAACGATCCCGTCCTTCAGCTGGAATTTCCGGCTGCCGCCGTGGGAATCGAGGAAAAAGAAATCTTGGGCAGCTACAGCGCTTCGGTGGACGATCAGGAAGAATCGGCGCGGCTGGTGTTCCAGCATCGTTTGCCGATCCGTGAGATGATTTCACATCGGTTCCCGCTCGAACGGATTGCGGACGCGCTGGAATTGGCGGCTCGCCCCGCAGATGATACTCTGAAGGTGGTGATAACCCACGAATGAAACTGGAATCGAATGGCCACATGAGAGCGGCTGTCCTGTACGGCCGCGAAGACATGAAGATCGAGCAGGTGGATATCCCGTCGCTCGCCGAGGACGAAGTGCTCGTCCGCGTCGAGGTGGCGCTCACCTGCGGCACCGATCTCAAAGTGTGGAAGCAGGGTTCGCATCCGCGGATGATTCATCCCCCTGCGCTGTTCGGCCACGAACTCGCGGGCGTGGTGGAAACCAAGGGCAGCGCCGTCAACGGCGGCGTGCACACGGGTATGCGCGTGGTTCCGTCGAACTCGGCGCCGTGCAACATCTGCATGTATTGCCGCAAGGGCCAGCCGAATCTTTGCGAGGATTTGCTGTTCAATAATGGCGCGTACGCCGAATTCATTCGCATTCCCGGACGGATCGTCCAGCAGAACATGCTCGAGATTCCGGATAATGTTCCGTTCGTGGACGCGGCCATGGTCGAGCCGCTCGCCTGCGTCCTGCGCGGCGCGCATGAGATTGACGCGCGCGAGGGCGATACCGTCGTGGTGATCGGGTGCGGTTCCATCGGGCTGAAATTCATCCGTATTCTTTCGTCGCGCAACGTCCGCGTGATCGCGCTCGGCAAGCGCAAGAGCCAGATCGCCGCCGCGGAGCGTCTGGGAGCCGTGGCCGCCTTCGACGTTTCTGAAATCGATAACCCGGTGAATCTGGTTCGCCAGCTGACCGAAGGCGGACGCGGCGCCGATGCCGTGATCGAAGCGGTGGGCTCCGCCAAGACGTGGCAATGGGCGCTGCAAATGGTGCGCAAGGGCGGCCGGGTGAATCTGTTTGGAGGGTGCCCGAGCGGCACGCAGGTGAATTTCGACCCCGCGGCGCTGCACTATTCCGAAATCACCATCAAATCGACCTTCCACCATTCCCCGCGGTTCATCCGCGAGGCGCTCGATACGATCGTGCGCGGCGAAATTCGCGCCAGCGATTTCATTACCGGGGAAGTCCCGCTGACGGAGCTCCCGCACGTCTTCGAGCACATGAAACAGCGGAACGGCGAGCTGAAGACAGCCGTCATTCCCTAGCACGCGGTAAAAATCGCGCAATGCAAATTGCGCGAGAGCTGTTACGGTACACGCCCTCGACAGGGCTCCATGCTGCCCACACCAGAACTGGAAATCGCCCGCAATCTTCCGCCCGAAGGTTGTGCGCCCGCCGAAGCCCAGCGCTACACGCGCTGGCTCGCCACGCACCACTACGAAAATTTCAACGTGGTTTCGTGGCTGCTTCCGCGCAGGCTGCACCAGCACTTCTACAATGTCTATTCGTACTGCCGTTGGTCCGACGATCTAGGCGACGAGGTGAGCGAGCCCACCCGCGCGCTGGAACTGCTCGATGCGTGGGAAGACGAATTGCAGCTTGTCTTCCGCGTGGATCGCGGCCCATCGCATCCCGTGCTGATCGCCCTGCGCGAAACGGTGCGCGAGAAGAATATTCCCATCGAGCCGTTTCGCGATCTTCTGCGCGCCTTCCGGCAGGATCAGCGCGTGCTTCGCTACGCCACCTGGGAAGATGTGCTCGATTATTGCGTGTACTCGGCGAATCCCGTCGGCCGGCTGGTGCTGTATCTCTGCGATTATTGCGACGAAGAGCGCCAGCGGCTTTCCGACTATACCTGCACCGCTTTGCAGCTGGCCAACTTCTGGCAGGACGTTTCGCGCGATCTGGAAAAAGGACGCATTTACATCCCGAACGACGCCCTTCAGGCTCATGGCTTGACGGAAGCGGACATTGTCTCCCGGCGTTGTGATGAGCGCTACGCGCGGCTCATGAAGTCGCTGGTCGCGCGGACGCGGGAACTTTTTGCCGCTGGCGCTCCGCTCGCTCGACAAGTCGACGAGACCCTGCGAGTCGATATCGAGCTCTTCAGCCGCGGTGGCTTGGCGATTCTCGACGCGATCGAGGCCTCGGGCTACAACACCCTGAGCCATCGTCCCGCGCTCACGAAATTCACGAAAGTAAGATTGCTCGGAGGCGCGCTGGTATCGAAGTATTCTGGCGGGAGCTCGGAACGCGAGTCTTCCACGCCCATAGTCAACACGGAGGCGGTTCCCGCGGCGGCTCGGCCTGCGGTGCCGCCAAACGAGTTGGAAGTCCGGAACTCTTACGCGGAATGCAACCGCATCGCCCGCGAGTCCCGCAGCAGCTTCTATCTCGCGTTTTTCGGCCTTCGCAAGCCCAAGCGCAACGCCCTGTGCGCGCTGTACGCCTTCATGCGTCTCATCGACGATGTCTCGGATGAGCCGGGCGACCTCGAATCGAAGCGCCGCGGTCTGGCCCGCTGGCGGGCGATGCTGGACGAAGCCGTCTCGGGAAACACCGCCGGCCACGCCGTTCTTCCCGCCCTGGCGGACACGATTGCGCGCTTCGAAATGCCCACGCGCTACTTCCACGATCTGATCCTCGGCGCCGAAATGGACTTGACCATCGATTCCTATGCCACCTTCGACCGGCTTTCGGAGTATTGTTATCGTGTGGCCGGCACCGTGGGGTTGACCTGCCTGCACGTTTTCGGATTCCGCGACCAGAAAGCGCCCGATCTCGCCGAACGCCTCGGCCTCGCGTTTCAGCTGACCAACATCATTCGCGACGTGCGCAGCGATTATGAAATGGGCCGCGTGTATCTCCCTCAGGAAGATCTCGACCGCTTCGGCTGCCGCGCCGAAGACCTGGGCGGCCCGCTCACGGACAAGCTGCGAAGCCTTCTCGAATTCGAAGCCGATCGCGCGTGGCGCTTTTACGAAGAAGGCGCGCCGCTGGTCCGCCAGATCGATGCGGACAGCCGCGCCACGCTGTGGGCCCTGATTCGCACCTACAGCACGCTCCTCGCGCGGATCGAGGAACGCGAATTTGACGTGTTTTCGTCGCGCATATCCGTGTCCAGCGCGGAAAAGATTCAATATCTCCTTACGGCGGGAGTCAGCGGTTGGTGGAAGAAGGATGCCCTCGCAAAGCGTTCTGGTGATCGGCGGCGGTCTGGCGGGGATGTCCTCCGCCGTCGCGCTGGCTGAAGCGGGCTTCCGCGTCCGCCTGCTGGAAAAGCGTCCCCACCTGGGCGGGCGCGCCACTTCCTACACGCTGCCCGACGGCAGCGAAGTGGACAATTGCCAGCACGTCACCCTGGGCTGCTGCACGAACCTGGCGGATTTTTACAAGCGGGTAGGCGCCTCGGAAAAGATTCGTTTCTACGACCGGCTGTATTTCGTGGATGCGGCCGGCCGCCGGTCGACGATGGAAAGCTCGGCGTGGCTTCCTCCGCCGCTGCACATGGCTCCGTCGTTCCTGTTTTTCGGCGCCCTCGCGTTTGCGGACAAGCGCTGCATCGCCGATGCGCTGCTGGCGATCGCCCGGTCCGGCGGCCATCCGCCGGCAATCGAGGGCCTCTCGATGCTCGATTGGCTCCGGCGCATGAAACAGACGCCGGGCGCCATCGAGCGTTTCTGGCGCGTCGTGCTGGTGAGCGCGCTGGACGAAGAACTTGCCCGGACCGACGCGCGCTACGGAATCGACGTGTTCTGGAAAGCGTTTCTCGGCAGCCGGGCCGGATACCGGGTGGGAATTCCCACGGTGCCGCTGGCCGAGCTTTACGGCGGTGGCTGCGAAGCGGTCACGCGGCGGGGCGGGGAAGTCCGGTTGCGATGCGGCGTTCGCGAAATCAGATTCGCGGGGGGCCGCTTCGCGAAGGCCGTACTCGAAGACGGTTCGGAAGTGGAAGCCGATGCCTGCGTCGCCGCGGTTCCGCACCCTGTGCTCCTCGATCTGTTGCCCAGGGAACTGAGCGAGCCGGGAACATCGCTCGAAGGATTGCATCATTTGAAGACATCGCCGATTACGAGCGCGCACTTCTGGTTCGAGGGCAAAGTAATGGACGAGCCGTTCCTGGCCCTGCTCGACCATACCACCCAGTGGATATTCAATAAGACGCTGCTCAATGCCGCGAATGTAACGGCCGCGAATGTAACCGGCGGCGCTTCGGCGCGTCTAAGCACTGAGCGTCCTCGTGGTGATTTGTCCAACGCCCAATATTTGCAGTTAGTCATCAGCGCTTCGTACGCTCTGGTGCCCCAATCGCGCCAGGAAATCATCGATCTTTGCCGCCGCGAGCTTGCCGCCGTTCTGCCCGCTACTCGCGATGCGAAATTGCTGAAAGCTACCGTGATCAAAGAAGTGCACGCGACATTTTCTCCGGAGCCGGGAGTAGACCGCTGGCGCCCCTCGCAGGATGCAGGCCTGCAGAATCTGTTTCTCGCGGGCGATTGGACGCGCACCGGCTGGCCCGCCACCATGGAAGGCGCCGTGCGCAGCGGTTATCTCGCGGCGGAAGCCGCAGCCGCGAGCCTCGGAGAGCCCCGCAAATTCCTGCAGCCGGACCTGCCGATCGAGGGCCTCAGCAGGCTGTGGGCACATAGGAACGGCAATTAAGCACTCACCGATCGTTCAAGGTATGATGGGGATAATCCCCCCTGGAGGTTTTCATGGACCGGAAGTATAAGCAAAGGGGCTATCGCGACAGCGATGCCGGCGAGAAGAAGCGGGAACGCACCGAGCGCCCGCCGGAGACGCCCAGGCCCAAGCAGGATATGCTCGGCCCGCGCACTCCCCGCATGGTGGGAACGGTGATGAGGGCGCGCTGCTCGAGTTGCGGGGCCGTGATGTCTCCGGGCTTTGACCAGAACGGCGAATGCCCGCGCTGCCACGCCGCCATGCACTCCTGCAAGCAGTGCGTGCATTTCGATACCGGCAGGCAGTTCGAGTGCACCCAGCCGGTTCCGGAGCGCATCGCCAAGAAGGACGCGAAAAACAACTGCACGTTCTTCGAATTTCGCATGACGGTCGAGAAGGACACCTCGCCGGTCACCTACGCCACAGCCACCCCGGCCCCTGCCGCCGCCGGCCGCCCCAACGACGCGCGCAAGGCCTTCGAAGATCTCTTTAAAAAGTAGCTTCCTCCAGCCTTAAACAAGCCTGTCTCTTTGTGTCTCCCGCGCGCCTGTAGCGGGTCAGTTTCCGGTTTGCGTTTGCGTGTTTACCGGGACTCGATCGGTAGCAACTGGGGTGCGACGCCTTCCACGATAAACAGGCGGCTCTTGGAGGCACTCTGCCTGATAGGCTTAATCGCGGCATAGGCTGGCGAATCGTACCAGGCTTGCGCTTGCGCCATGCTGTCGAAGGCGATCACCACCATGCGCTTGGGCGCGTCGCCTTCAAGAGTCTGGGTCTTGCCTACACGAACCAGAAAGCGGCCGTTGAAGGGCGCCAGCGTTCCCGGGACCTTCTCCGAGTATTTTTGAAAGGTAGCCGGGTCCGTTACTTCGACTTCCCCGATCACATAGGCTGGCGCCGCCTTTGCTTGCTGGGCATGGATCGCCACAGCACCGGCGACCCCTATCGCCATGCCAACGAGCACTGCCAGGACCAGTTTGCGATTTGTCTTCATCTCGCCTCCCCTGTTTCACGATGCGCCGTGCTTCGCGACGCACTGGAATAATGCCACCACCGCGATTCACGTCAAGCCCGTGGGCCGGTCCTCCGGACCGGTGGATGCAGGTGTGCGACTGGAGCCCCACCACTGTCGGTCTTATGGGGATCTGCTGATCACAGAGGAAGTGCATTAACGCGCGTAATGAGTAAAGACGTAGTCATGATCTTTCGCAGGCCCGTGGCAGGGAAAGCAGGTCTCATGCAGGGCTTGGTTGCCCGGCTTTCCGTCCGTAAAGTCGGCGAACCCCCAGCCGCCCGTCGCGGCGTACTTCTTGGAGTCCTTGACCATGAACTGAACATTCACCCGGGACCCGATCACGAACGATTGAGTGCCGGGGAAGGGGCCATCAAGGACCTTGTTGTTGTCTTCCGACGAGACGCGAGTCCAATGAATCGCAGCAATGATGGCACCGTCCGGGAACGGGAGCGTCCCTTTGTTGAAGGCCTTGATCGCTATATCGTTGCCGAGTTGAGCGCGCAATTGCTCGCC
>JBEKTG010000189.1:0-6640 GCA_049516275.1 Candidatus Acidiferrales bacterium | reverse complement strand
CCGCTCGATCTGCGCAACGAGCGCGGGGTCTTTCTGTTCGAGGGGCGCAAACGTGAAGAACATCGGCTCGAGCACGTACGGTTCGATGAACGAGAGAAACACGATGAGCGGCACGGAAATCAGCCAGAAATAGAACCACCAGTTGCGCGGGCTGCGGCGAATCACGCCGTAGAGAATCCAGACCAGAAACGAGCCGATGACGATGAAGAGGAAGATTCCCTTGGTCCAATCCCATGCGAGAGCGCCCCAGCCTTCCACCGACAACCCATATTTCCGCGAGACGATGTGTTCGTAGACGGCCGTCGGCGAGTCGAGCACCGACACCGCGACGATCAGGGGCGTAGTGAACAGGAACGCCTGCACGAAGCGGTTCGAGGCGAGGCTTTGCGCCCGGTCGCGGAACTTCGGAGCCAGATGCAGCTCCAGGATTAGCCAGAAAACTAACAGACCGTATACGAAGTTGACCAGATTCGTGAGGAAATGAATTCGCCCGAGTGTCTTGGCCTTCTGATAAAGATCGGGAGGGAGGGTGTAGGCGGTTACCTTCTCCTGTTCCTCAATCGGGCGCGTACTTGCGCGGGGGGTGGGCTGCGCTGACGCTGGCGTTCGTCCCTGGGCTATCGGTGAGGCAGAGGACGATTGCAGCCCTGTGGCAAGGGCCGGACGAGGCAGGAAGGCCAGCGCCAGGAGAGCGAAGAGCAGCCGTTTCAGAATCATAGTTCCGCCTAGAGTCGACCTCTCAAGGGCTCCAACCCCGCCAATTCGATTCTGGCACAACCTGCGGGGTATCAGCTACCAACCCGAACGACACCGCCGGGATGGCCGGTCGTCGAGTCCACCGCGGCTCTCGCGTATTGGGCATCTCACGCAGGCCTGCCGATTCGTACAGGGTGCCTTTTTAGCGGCTTTCGTGCAGGGTATTTGCCATTCGCGCGCCGAGGTGATTAGTATGAAGATTGCAGGCGGGCCGAACGGGGGAATTGCCATGAAATGCGCACATTGGGGACTGCTGATCGTGCTGCTTACTCCAGCGCGTGCCGCCATGGCCCGGCAGCAGACCACCCAGCCGCAAGACCCTGTCGCAGAGGCCGCGCGACGCGCCCGCGGGCAAAAGCAGCAGCAAGCCAAGGCGACGAAGGTCTGGAACAACGATAATATTCCGAAGAATCCCGACGGCTTGAGCGTGATCGGACAAGCCACTCCCGAGAGCCAACCTACTTCCGCCGATTCTTCCGCGAATGCCCAGAAACCTGCGGCTTCTGGAGACGAAAAGAAGACCGCCGCTCCGGCGGCAGCCGCGCAGAAATCCGCCATCGAGAGCGATCTGGCCGCGGCAAAAGAACAGCTTCAAACCCTGCAGAACGATCTCGACATCCTCCAGCGCAAGTACACCCTGGACCAGCAGATGTTTTACGGGAAGCCCAACTACGCCGCGGACAAGGCCGGCGCCGCGAGCCTGCAGGACGAACAGGATCAAATCGACGCAAAGCAGCAGGAAATGATTGCGGCGCAACAGAAGATTGCCGACCTGCAGGCGAAGCTGAACGCGGCAAGCCCGGCACCCAGCAGCGAAACCAAGGACAATTCACAGTAGCTTCTCACAGCAGGTTCGCGGGGCCGGTTCGGACGGCTGCTTCTTCCTCTGTTGCTCGCATTTTCCGGGCAGAAAACGTACCCCTACTAATTGTATATATTTTTCTTGACACACTAGGCTGCGCCGGGCACAATCCCCTCGGGTTTTGGGGTTTCCGGTCCTGTTTTTCCCGGCTCGCGGTTCCTTCTCGCCGCCAGCCGCCACCTTCTCGATAAAAAGAGGCGCGATGGCATATCTGCCCGGCTCCACTGTGCAGTGTTTGAATCCCGGATGCCCAGCGCGCGGACACTGGCTGCGCGTCCACGACCATCCGCAGGAGTGCTGCGGCAATTGCGGAGCGACCCTTCAGGTGGTGCCCCCGCCGATCGCGCCGCGGTTCCGGCCGCGTCCTCGGACCCTTGCCACCTATCGCCCGATGGGGCGGCAGCGCTGAGCGTTTAGCCGTCCCGAGGCTCAGTTTCGGCAGGGTAATCCCAACCACAATCAGGAATGGCCTTCTTGAGTCGAAGTGCGTGGAGATGTGTGCCAGAAGGAGAAGCGGCCGGCGGGGGAACCGGCCGCTTGGGGCATTGGGGGTGTTAGGAGGGACTGGAGGCCGTCTCCGGGCGCCCCGGCACAGACCCAGAAGCTTTGTCTCCTGGTTCTCTGCCGGGGTGCCGAGCCAGCTCCAAATCCAAAGCGATTATGCCGGGAGGGTCGAAAGCGGTCGATAGGCCGTTCGGTTCAATTCGTTCTGGTACGAAGGTTCTAAGGTCGGCGTTCGCCAATCTTGCCTCGCCGCATTCACACAAACGAGGGAATCTCCGGAACTGATTTTTGATTCGCCCTGCGAATTTTTCGCGCGCCGCGAGGCCCTGGATGTACTACGATAAGCGCGCGTGATGAGCGAAGACTCTCCTTCCAAATCCAGCGGCCATGCTAGCGAAATGCTCTGGGAATTCTGGTATCCGGCGTTGCGCAGCGCCCAACTGCGCGGCCGGAAGCTTGCGCGGGCGATGTTGCTCGACGTGCCGCTGGCGCTGGGGCGGGACTCCGCGGGAAAGCCCTTCGCCCTTCGCGATATATGCCCGCACCGCGCGTTTCCGCTTTCGTTTGGGGAGTTCGACGGGGCGTCGGTGGAATGTGCGTATCACGGGTGGAAATTCGACGCGCACACCGGCCAGTGCAGGGTGATCCCGTCCCTCACGGCCGACTCCAAACTGAAATGCGAACGGATCTACGCGGGCAGCTTTCCCTGCGAGGAGCGCGACGGCTACATCTGGGTGTTCATGAGCAATCCCGAGGGCCGGGCCCCGGCGGAGGCGCCCCCGCCTGCGCCGGAACTCCCCACGTTCAGTCCGAAGTATCAGATTGCCCACCTTTGGGCGGACCTGCCGTGCAGCGTGGACCAGGCGATCATAGGGCTGATGGACCCGGCGCACGGACCGTTCGTTCACCAGGCCTGGTGGTGGCGAACGAGGCACAGCATCCGCGACAAAGCCAAGCAGTTCGAGCCGATACCGAACGGCTTTCGCATGAGCGCGCACTCGCCTTCGGCCAACAGCGCGCCCTATAAAATTCTCAAGCTCATTACCGGCGAGCCGGCTACCACGATGATCGATTTCGTGCTGCCGAACCAGCGCTTCGAGCAGATTCGCGCGGGGCGCTACTGGCTCTCCAGCCGGACCACGGTGACGCCGGTCCGCGCGGAGCTTTGCCGGCTGGATTTCTGCGCCGCGTGGAACATTCTGCCCTGGGTGCCCATCGTTCCACTGATCATTCACGTGCTGGGGCCGCGGTTCATCAAGCAGGACACCGAAGTGATCAAGAAGCAGTCGCTAGGGTTGCAATACGAGGAGCGCATGATGCTGGTCGACGATGCCGACCGGCAGGCGCGGTGGTACTTCGAGCTGAAGGCGGCGCATCTGGAATCCAAGCGAACGGGCGAACCGATGCGCCATCCTGTTCCGGGCGTGGTTACGCTTCGGTGGCGATCCTAAAGGCGTTCCGCGCAGCTTCGGTTGGGCTAGACGTAGGCGATCCAGCGTCCCGCGGCCACGATGGCAAACCACAGCAGAATCGAAAAGGTGCCGGCAAATCGCGCGGCGAATGGCGCGACAGGATCATTCTCCCACTTGCCGACGCTCTTATAAGCCAGGGCGTGGAACACAGAGGCATTCACGCCGGCCAGGACGATGAGCAGCATCTTGATTTGAAAGGCCCGGTTGTCATACATCTTCGTCGCTTCGGAAGAGAACAGGAGAGCCCCCGTCACCACCTGAATGACGAAGCCAGCCCAGGTCCAGGGTAGAAAGCGCTCGGCCAATGTGGAGACGGTGTCCTGTTTGAAGGTCAGCCCCATCAAGCGGAGGTCGAGAATCGAGGTCGAGCCCACCAGGCAGATGATGCCGAAGATATGAATCGTCTCGATGACCGGGAAAAGCCACAGCGATTCGCGGATCGTCGAACCCATTCCGGTGTTTTCAAGCCAGTGGCAGATGGCGTAGAGCGTTTGCATTTGCTAATCCTCGCTATGAATCGCGCTATGAATCGAATGAAGCGGTTCTTTTCGGCAACCCTGCAGGCGCATCACAAGCTTTTGGATCGAGCGGGCCTGGCTCAAACACGTTACCTGGCAGGCACATCCGGGACTGCTGGCTGAGCGAACCCCCGGTCCCCCTCCACTTGTGCGCGCAAGACGATATGTCGTTCATTTCTCCGTGTCAAGCGCGCGCTTGCGCCTATGAAACCACACCCGTTATTTTCTTCGGGTGGCGGATCAGTTGTATAGGTGCGTACCCATTATATCGTGACGGGCCTGCGTATTTGATCGAAATGCCCGGGGGCGAATACCGGTTTCTTTCGTGTCACGGGTGCTAAACTGGGGCGGAATCTCATGGAAGAAACAAATATATTTGCGCTCATTGGCGAAGATGGCTTTGCGCGGCTGACGGCGGCCTTTTACGGGCAGGTGCCCGGCGACGACATTCTGAGCGCGATGTATCCCAAGGAGGACATTGCTGGAGCCGAGCAACGCCTTCGCGACTTCCTGATCTACCGCTTTGGAGGCCCCGAGAAGTATATCGTTGAGCGCGGGCATCCCCGTTTGCGGGCGCGGCACCTTCCGTTCATCATCGATCAAGCCGCGCGCGACCGCTGGATGCAACTTATGGACAGGGCGTTCGCCGAAGCCGCGCTCCCGCCCGAGGCGGAACAACTCCTCCGCTCTTTCTTCGGGCAGATGTCGACCTTTATGATCAACAAGGGCTGAGCGCGTTTGGCGAATTGGAGGCTAACTAGGAGCCGTTCAACGCAGGGTGCAGGTTCGCGTAGACCGTCATTGCGAAGCTCAATGCGACGATGAGCGCGGCGGACCATCCTAGAAGGTAGGCGCGCTTGCGCTCTTCGGGGGAAAGCGGCGGACGGTCCATCATGAGCCGCCCGAGAAGGAATCCCGTGATGAGCCCTCCCAAGTGGGCAAAGTTATCGATGCCCGGAAACAGCAAACCCCAGATCAATATGTAGATCAGCCAGCGGATGATCTGCTGGCGAAGCATTTTCATGCCCGCACTGCGGCGGCCGGTGGTGATCGCCAGCAGTACCCCGATCAGGCCGAGCAATGCTCCCGATCCGCCTACGCTGAAGTGCCCGAAGTAGCTGCTCAGCAGATATCCGCCAATCCCGGAGATAACGTAAATAAAGAAATAGCGGGCCGAGCCATATAGCTCCTCGATCTGCGGGCCGATGTCCATCAGAACCCACATATTGAAGCCGATATGGAGAAGGCTGCCGTGAAGAAAAACCGCCATTACGAATCGCCAGGGCTGCTGAAGGTTATAAGCGAGCGGAAGCGACGCCCCGAGCCTCTGTAGCACCTGCCCATCGACCCCGCCTAGGCTGTTCAGGATCCCGAAGGCTCCGCCGCCCGGCTGGGAAAGGCCGGTCAGACGCATCGTCCACAGGAAGCTGGCGATATAGAGAATGCAGCTGAATCCTAGGATGCCGTAGGTGGCCGGCGAAGTTGAGGGAAGTATGCTGCCGAGCGAGCGGCTGGCGGCGGCCACTGAAAACGTCATGCTCGCGCCGCACTGGTGGCAGCGCGAGGCGCCGGCGCCTACGAGCGTGCCGCATGCGGGGCAAAGCTTGGGGCGAGGCTGTTCGGGCTGGCCGCCGGCGAGTAAAGATTTCATTTTCTGCCGGAATCGGTCGAGTTTCATGCGCTGACGCGGCGAAAGGGGCAATGAGTATCCTTGCGAGAATCGAGATGCGTTCGTTCTATAATGTTCGGTTCTATCATACAGAAAAACATCGGCAAACAAATGGATAGGGACAGCGCTTGAGCCGGTTCGAATCCGCAGAGAAGGCTGCCGAAACCTTGCGCGGCCCGCGCCGCCGGCGGCTGACCCGGCTGCCGCGTTTTCGGTTCGCCTGGGCATTGTGCGTGATTTTCGCGGCGGGATGCGCGCACCACACTTATCAGACGCAGGCTCCCGCGCAAATTCCGGCTCCGCAACCTTATCCTGCTCCCGGCGCGCCTGCGCCCGCTCCCGCACCCTCTGCTCCTTCCGGACCGCCTCCGGCCGTGGAACGCCAGCCAGCCGCCCCAGGGCTTTACGTGGAAGAGGGCGTGGCTTCCTGGTACGGCGTACCTTTCAACGGACGGCGGACTTCCAACGGCGAAATCTACGACATGCACGAGATGACCGCCGCGCACCGCACGCTTCCGTTTGGCGCGATGGTGCGCGTCACGAACCTGACGAACGGCCGACAGACCGAAGTGCGCGTGAACGATCGCGGGCCTTTCGTGGCCAATCGCGTCATCGATTTGTCGCTGGCGGCTGCGGAGTCGATTGGGATGATTGGGACCGGCACGGCAACCGTGAGGCTTGAAATGGTCGCGGGGCCGAACCCGCTGGAAGGATTTTTTGGCGTGCAGGTGGGTGCGTTTTCGGTGCAGGACAACGCGGATCGTTTGCGGGCACGGCTGGCGGAGAGGTACTCATCGGTGACGATTGTTCCGGTGAGCCTGCCCAATGGGCGATTCTACCGCGTGCGTGTGGGACGCTT
>JBEKTG010000188.1:0-6644 GCA_049516275.1 Candidatus Acidiferrales bacterium | reverse complement strand
AGGAAGTTGGGCAGCTCGTCCCCGGGAAGCAGGCGGCGCGAATCCTTTGACGAGCCTGCCGGAAGCTCGCCGAGGCCGCCGTAGAATTCCATGGGCTCGTCGTTGAGCGGCTGGAGCATGCCGCCGCGCAGGGCGAACAACTGGATGGAATCGCCGGTGTTTGCATGCGACGGCAATTTTTCATATTTTAGCTCGAGAGCCTGATGGCTCTGGCCTTCCAGAAGCGTCACTTCGACGACGTGCCGCTCGACCTGGTGCGCGAATGCCACGGGGAATGATGTGTGGAAGCAGGTTTTCCCGGCGCCGTCTTCGATCTTTAGCGACTTCACCGTTTCCTGGTCGTCTTCGTTGCAGGGGCCGTCGTGGCGCGTGGCCTTGTAGCAAATCACGCTGAGCTTTACGGTGAAGTTTGCTCCGTCGATGTCGTAGGGGCCTAATGCGCGCGTGTAACTGGTGGGCGCGGGAATCGGCGCGTCATCTTCCTGCGATTGCTTTTGCGGGGATTTCCGCGGCGCGGCCGCCGAGGCATTCGCGATCAGGCACACAAGCAGAGCGCTGACAACTGCGAAAATCAGCCGGCGAAAGTTTCTCAAGTGGATTCTCGGTATCCTCAACACGGCGCTCGATGCTACAACACTCGACGGCACGCCTTGGCGGCTTGTGATCCGGTGATTAAACCCGCCAATCGGGAGATTGGCGTTCCCAGGGACTTCCCGCCGCGCTCCATTGTAGCTGACGCCCGAAATCTTCGATGGCCGGTCCGAAGAAGTTGGATGCCGGAAGGCGGGGTGAAGAATTGGCGCGGTAGTCTATTTCAGGCGAGTTCGTAGCCCGCGATGCGAATTCAAACCGCGCGGGCTTTCTTCCAGACCAGCGGCGGAAGCTCGGCGATATTGACGCGCCGCAGGTAAGCCCTGGCGTATTCGGCGGCTTTCTCTTTCCCCTGCTCGATGTCGTCGACCGGCTCGGACGGCGCAATCCATTTTTTGGCGTTCACGTCGTACACGGAGGTCTGCACGCCCTGTGCGTTGTGCTCGGAGAAAAGCCGCAAGTGCTCGCCGCCAATTCTGATCTCCGCCCAGACGCCTTCATCCAACATTGCAGCTCCCTCCGCCAATCGAATCGCCCGCCCAATTCATCTTGCCTGACAATTTCCAGAATGGAAAGCCGCGGCGGACGATGCGTGGTAGCAGTATCAAAAAGCAATATTGCGCTTGGATGAACGAGCGCGCGCGCAAACGGCAGAAAGCGGCGCCCAGCCAGGCCACGCAGACGGCAAAGGCGGCGTCGCGCAGCCGGCAGAGGCGGCGTCGCGCAGCCGCAAAAACGAGCCGCGCCTTGGCACCGCCTCGAGTGGGTTGGATCTTGCACGCGCCGCAAGCCCGGTGATATCCTCGGGGCATCAGGCCGAGCGGGCGTCGTACAATGGCAGTATAGAAGCTTCCCAAGCTTCGGACGTGGGTTCGATTCCCATCGCCCGCTCCATCAGACCGAAAATAAGTCCCGACCCCACGGGCACCGGTCGGCGCAGTAGCGTTCTCTGTTCTTCTCTACGCCACCGATCAGAACACGTATTTCAGCGCGAACTGAATCAGCCGCGGGTTCACCGACTCACTGGTGATCTGCCCAAATTGAGAATTTGAGGCATCGAGCTGCGATCCGGTCGGAGCGTTGAACTGCGGGTGATTGAACGCGTTGAAGAACTCCGTGCGGAAGACCAAATTCGCGTCCTCGTGTATGCCTCCCACCTTGGTGGTCTTCTGGATCGCCGCGTCGAAGTTGAACTGGCCGGGGCCGAGAAGAATTCCATATCCCGCGTTTCCGTAGGCGGTCGCTTTTGCGTCGCTTCCGACTATCGGCGGCCCGGTGGATAGAAACGCCGCCTTGTTGAAGAAACCCGGCCCGCCCAGCGCGCCTCCCAGCCTCTGCAGGACCCCTCCCGGAGAGGGCACGTTCGCATTGCCCATTCCCGGAGCGAATTCCGCAGTGGAGGTTTGCGTGGCTCCCGGGCCGTATCCGTAGACCGATCCGCCGCGAGTATCGGTGAGGGTCAGCGGAGTGCCGTCCTGCACGATCGTCACACCGGACACATTCCACCCGCCTGCGACCTTGTCGAGCAAACCTTCATGCTTGCCGAAAGGGAGGTCCCAAGCGTAGGTGATCGCCAGACGATGCGGGCGATAGTAGGCGTACGGCCCATATCGCTTGATGTTGGGATCGTTGTACACATCGTATGCCGTGTTGGTGAACGAGCGGCTGAACGTGTACGCCGCCTGCATCTGCAGCCCGTGGGACATCTGCTTGCGTACGGTTACCTGCAAGCTGTTGAATTTGCTGTCTCCGATGGTGGGATCGTCCGCCAGACCCGCCGCTGAAAATCCCAGGTACGGCACGCGAACCGCTGCGTTCGCGACGGTGTTCGTGGTAATCCCGTTGATGGGATTCGTCGGACTCGCCAGTTGCGCTTCGTTGAGCTGGTGAAACGCAAATCCGCCGCCGGGAATAAAGTCGGGAACCTGGTGGATCGCGCGGCTGCCCACGTAACCCACTTCCAGCACCCACTGGGGCAGGAATTCATATTGCGTATTCAGGTTCCATTGATACGTCGTGGGGACCAGGTAGACGGGCCCCATCAAATCGACGTTCAAATTGGAACTCGTTCCGGTCTGCCCCGTGATGTTCACCCAGCGCGGCGCCCATCCGATTGAAGCAGGAGCATAGGGCATGGCGTCGGTGGCGAAATAGTTTGCGGCGCCGGTCTGGAAGGCCGGCGCTGTATATGGGAACGCCTGAATAAACGTATTGTCGAAGGCGGAAAGTCCCGGCTTGTCGTAAAAATATCCCGCTCCGCCGCGCACCACAAACCGGTCGGTCGCCAGAGGCTTCCACGCGAAGCCGAGACGCGGGGCAAATGCCGTGATCGGCGGCTTGTTTTGAGTGGGAGTTTTCCGGTTGTTCTGGAAAATTCCGCCTACGGTTGGCGGCGGGTTCAGCGACGGGTTGTAGTTGGAGGGCACCACGAACCCGGCCAGCGAGCCCGTTGCGGCCGAAGTCCCCAACGACCCTCCCTGTGTTATGGGAACATTGACCGTATTGATCAGCCCGGGCCAGACGTTGGTCAGTTGCCCGGCAGTGTCATTGATTAATCCGTTGTACTCCCAGCGCAGGCCCATGTTCAGCGTCAAATTGCTGGTCACTTTGAAATCATCCTGAACAAAGGCGGAAAAGCTCGGAGCCCTGAAGTGACTGAATTCACCGCCCGGTTCGGTAGCGGCGGCTGATGTCCCAGAAGATGAGATATTGCTGGTGGCGCTGCCGTTGGTAAGTCCTGCCGCCGCGCTGTTCGAACACTGCGTTGGGGTCTGCGTGGGCGCGCAGCCGGGCAAACCCAGCAAAAAGTCCTGAAACGTGGTGAACGTCTCGCTTCCGATAGAAAGCCCCGGGAAGAAGCGGTTTTGCGCGTCTTTCTCGAATTCAGCGCCGGTGCGGACGGTGTGCTTTCCGTGCGACCACGAAAGCTGGTCCGCCCATTCCACCGAGTCGGTCCACGAGTCGCTGATGCCAACCCCCTGAATCTGAAACAGTCCGTTGACCACAATCTTATTGAAGGCGTTGTTGGTGGGAACGATCGGCGTAATTCCGACCCCGGTATCGGTGAAGGGACTCCCGCTGGCCGAAGTGGCCACCGCGCGCTGCCCCGAAAACCTCGCTTCGTTCACCAGATTCGGCGAGAGGATGGAAGTGAGCTTCAGCACCACATACTGCGTGGAGTAATAGAGAAGCGCGGGTCCGCCCGGAAGGCACAACGTGATGGCGGAGCCCCCCGTGCCGCAAGCCATGGGCGCGGTCGTTGTATCCGGGCCGTAGAACCAGCGTCCCGACACGGTGTTCTTGCTGTTGAGAACGTAATCGAAATTCCCCAGCGCCTGGGGTTCGGAAAAGACCGCTGGTATGCTGAACGTGGTGTTCTGATTGGCTCCATTGGAAGAGCTGGGAATGTAATAGTTCCCGTTGGGAAGCTTCAGTCGAAGAATGTTGAGGGCCACGGGATTGATGTTCGAGCCGGTGCACGACACCTGAACCACGGAGGTAGCTTTCACCGTTCCCGCCGCGCTTCCATTCGGGCAGAATGCCGCGCCCAACGCCGACTGGAAAGCGGCAGTGGTGCGGTCGCCTGACGGGATACCCAAAAGCGTGGGAGCGGAAAAGCCCGCCGGCGAAATTCCGTTGCGCTGTTTCGTCTCCTGGACCGCGACGAAAAAGAAAAGCTTGTCCTTCTTCACCGGGCCGCCGAACGTTCCGCCGTATTGGTTCTGGTTCAATACCTGCCGCCCGTTATTCGGCACGCCCCCGACGGGCGCGCTGATCTTCCGGAAAAAATCATTGGCATTGAGTATGGTGTTGCGGAAGAACTCGAACGCCGTGCCATGGAACTGATTCGTTCCCGACCGGGTGACCACGTTCACGCTGGCGCCCGGATTGCGTCCATAACCCGCATCGAACAACGAAGTCTGAATCTTGAATTCCTGAATGGCGTCCGGGTTCACGATCCCTATTCCCGATCCGTTGTTGCCCGAATCGGCGCCGTTTCCGCGGCCGCCGATATCGATAATCGTCGCGCCGTCCTGCTGATAGTTGTTCTGCACCGTGCTGGATCCGTTCACCAGGATGTCCTGCGAACCGCGCCCCAGGTTAGCCGCGTCGAACACGCCGACGTTCGCTCCGGCCGCCAGGCCCAGCAGATTGGTGTAATTGCGCGTGGTCAGAGGCATGGCCGTCACGGTGTTGGAGTTGATGACCGTGCCCACGGTCGAACTCGCCGTCTGCACCGCTTCCACTTCGCCGCGGACCTCCACCTGCTGGGTCTGCGTGCCCACCTGCAGCGCCTGATCGAAAACGGCCGTCTCTGTAACGGTAACGGTGACCGACGGCACCTCCGCCGTAGTAAAGCCGGAGGCCTCAAACTTCAGCTTGTAGTTGTCCGGAGGCAGGAAGCCGAACTTGTATACGCCGCCCGCGTCCGTTGTGGTGGCGCGCGACTGGTCCGTGCCCAGGCTGGTCGCCGTCACGGTTGCATTCGGCACGACCGCCCCGGAGGAATCTTTCACGGTTCCGGTCAAAGCGCCGGTCGCCGCCGACTGTCCGAAGAGGGACGGGCTGGCCATCATGGAGACCAAAAATAGAATCACGCAGGCTGCCGCAACCAGACGCGCGTCTGAGCGCTTGGAGATATCTGCCAACATGAAGATCCTCCCCGGTATTTTCGGATTTGTCAGTACGTGGCCGCTGGGCGGATATTTCCGGCAAGAATCCGCAGGGATTCGTTGTGCTCGTGCACAACCCCCGTGGCCGTCTAGAAAAACCACCCCAAAACCCGCGTCGGACTGTTCGCCCCAGTCCCGAATCGGGCTTTACCCCAATCGCCGCGTAACATATGCCTGGAGTATTTGTGCGTCAAGCATTAATTCGCACATTAATTCACGCAAGCATTTGTGAAGCTCCGCCCCCTTAACTCGGAACACATATGGCGCAGACCGCAGACCGCGCCGGGATTAAGCCCGTGTGAAGAGCCGCTCGTTGCCCTTCCTTCCTAAGATCTTGCCTTTCCATTCGGCGCCCCCTGCACCCATAACGCTTTTGTTTACAACACATCAGATTTCTGAACGCCCGCACCCACCCCTATTTCCCGACCGATACGGCTTGCGCACATTTCTGGTATCCTTGTAACAATTCGGGCGACCCGGTGTCTAAACACGGTAAGGAACAGGCCCTTTCGGGAGTTGCGCGGAATGTCTGAACTGGCACAAAGCCTTTCTTGGGGACAAGACGAATCCGAGCTGGTTACCAGGCTCCAGGAAGGCTCGGACGCGGCTTTCGACTGGCTCGTCACCTACTATCACGCGAACGTGTATAACCTGGTTTACGGAATCTTATCCGACCCATCCGAAGCAGCCGACGTGACGCAGGAAGTGTTCATTCACGCTTTCCGGGGCATCCGCGGGTTCCGCCGCGGAAGCTCGCTCAAGACGTGGCTCTACCGCATCTCCGTGCGCCAGGCGCTCAACCATCGCCGCTGGTTCTGGCGGCATCACCGAAATCAAGTTTCGATCGACTCCGAAGAGTCCGCGTGCCACGAGACCCTGCACTTGCAGGACTTGGAAGCGACGCCCTTCGAGCAGTGCGCGACGCACGAAATGCAGGCCACCGTCCGCCGCGCCCTTGCCGGAGTTCCCACCGCGTTCCGCAGCGCCGTGATTTTGCGAGATCTCGAGGGGCTTGCGTACGAAGAGGTCGCCGAAGTCCTGGAAGTTTCCGTAGGAACCGTGAAATCGCGCATCCTCCGCGGCCGCCGAATACTCCGTGAAATTCTCGGCCCCATCCTTCATGCACAACCGGCTCAATCGCCTCGACGGGGCTCGGAGCTATCCGGTTTGCCCTTGCCTCAGCCAGTTCGGACTGCCTTTCCGAAACTGCAGGGAGTTGAATAAATGAAATGCGACGAAGCGGGACGATATCTACCCGGCTACCTGGATGGCGCAATCCCGGCGCGCAAGCACGCGCCGCTTCGTGAGCATTTGTCCTCTTGCGCCTATTGCCGGAGCGAGCTGGAGAACTATCGGCTGATGAGCAATTGCATGGCTACG
>JBEKTG010000187.1:0-6656 GCA_049516275.1 Candidatus Acidiferrales bacterium | reverse complement strand
GCGTCGCTTACCGTGAGTTCGGAGACGCGAAGGCGCGTGACGGTGAGCTCTCCGATCTCCAGGGATTTGAGTTTGCCGCGTTTGACCAGGAGTTTCGCGATTACCAGGCGGCCTACGGCCAGGGTGCCGATTGCGAACGCCCCGACGGCGAACGCGCCTATCGCCATCGCTCCGACGGAGGCGGCCATGCTGCTGGCCGCAACGGTGCTCACGGATTTCGTGCTCAAAGAAGCTTTCATGACTTGTGCCTCCTGGGAGCATTGTAAGTGAAGCGGCCGCCCGCATCCACGCGGCAGCGGGGGCTGCCATTTGGCGTGAAGACCGACCCTTAAAACCGAAGGGTCGGGCACCCGCAAAGGCCGGAGCAATACCCTTCCTTGCCGCGAGCCTAAAAGGGAGTGACCGTCAGCAATACGTCTCCGGAGTTGCTGACTGGGACGCCGGAAGTTGAAGCGGAAGTGACGAACGCCAGGAAACTGCCATCCGGAGTCAGCGGCGACGGGCCGGAGGCTCAAGCCGAGGGCGCAACCGGATATGGCTGTGGGCTGCACGGCGACGCTGCGGCAAAGCACGTGTCGTACACAAGCAAGGAGCCCGAACCGGTCGAGGGTGCCGCGATGGCGCTGATGTAGCGCCCGTTCGCGCTCAGGTAGGGGGCGGTCGCGTCCTGGACCAGAAGGGTGGTTGATGGGACGCAGTTCGAACCTGTGACGCCCAAGCAGGTGTCCCGCAGAAACACATTCGGCGCTGCGCCTGAAGATACCGATTCGAAGGCCACGAAGCGGCCATCCGCGCTGATAGAAGGCGCGCTATTCAATCCCTCCAGGGGAGAACCGTCCGCCGAGAGAGAAATTCGCAGCGTGGAAGGAACGCACTCGGCTTGAGCATTGAGAGCGAGGCATGTGTCGGCAAGAAAAACCTGAGAAGCAGGCGGTTCCCCTGCACTTGATACCGAGGCGTCGAATGCGACGTAACGCCCCCTGGCGGAAATGACCGGATCGGCTAATTCTTGCGCCAATGGCTGGCTCTTAAGGCTCGCCGATGCGTCATACGTCTGTGGCACACAGGCGGGTGCGCTCGCAGCGCCCGTGCAGGTATCCCGTACGTAAACGGCGTTCGCGGCGACTGCTCCAGCGACCAGGTTGGGCGCCGTGGAGAGGAAGGCCACGAAGCGGCCATCCGCACTGAGTGATGGAGACGTGCTGACCCCGGCCGCGGGATCGCCGGTTACGGCAACGGAAACCAGATCCGTGTGGGGCACGCAGCTTGCGGGGGCGTCGACGCCTAGGCAAAGATCACGTACGTAGACATTGGGTTGTGACGGCGGTTGCAACGGATTCGATTGCGTAACGTCCCCAAGCAGATCGGTCGCGCTGGATGCAAAGGCGACGAACCGGCCATCTGCGCTGATGGCGACCTGGCTTTCTGCTGCGGCGTTCGGTGCGCTGCCGTCGGGCGCAAGATCGACGGCGAAGGTCTCGGGCGAACAGTTTGAGGCGCCCAGGCAAGTGTCGCGCAAGAAAATGCTTCCGGAGGCGCCCTGGGGCATCAGATTTGTCGCCGTGGAATAGAAAGCTACGAAGCGGCCATCGGAGCTGAGGGCCGGGGTTGAGCTTCCGCCGTTTGACCCGCCCCCTGCGGCGCTCACGGACACAACTTCAGGGAACGGCGTACCTGCCGCTATGCTGGCCTTTAGCCGGACCGAACCGCCCGTACCTACCTTGAACGGGACGGAACCGGAGACGCCGCCTCCCGGCGCCGGATTCAAGACCGTCACATTGATCGTGGCGTTCGAGGCAACATCAGAAGCGGTCATCGGCACGGTGAGCTGCGTGGCGCTTACAAAGTTGGTGGTGCGCTGAATGCCGTTGAACGAGACAGACGAGTTGGAAATGAAATTCGTGCCGTTCACGGTGAGCAGGTTCCCGGTGGGCAAGACTCCCACAGCCGTCCCTGAGGGCGAGAGCGAACTAATCGTGGGCAGCGGATTCTGTGCGGCTGTAATCGTGAAATTGACGGCCGTGGAAGCGCCTCCACCGGGCAACGGGCTTACGACCACCACCTGCGCGGTGCCGGCCGTGGCGATTTGCTGCGCGGTGACGGAGATGGAAAGCTGCGTCGAGGTGGTGTTGAACGAAGTGGTTTGCGCGGCGTTGTTCCAGTAGACCACCGATGTCGAGATGAAACCGGTTCCGGAGATATTCAACGTGAAGCCCGGGCCGCCGGCGGTTGCGCTGGAGGGAAAAAGGCTGGTGATCGCCGGTGTATCGTTGTAGGGCGAGTTATCGCTTCCGCAGCCCACGAGCAGCACAAGCATCACCGCTACCGACACCAGCGCCGCCGAGCGCAAACGAATCAATCCCAACCTCCCGTGAACTTTTGGGGATCCCGAGGCAGCTCACTCGCAGCAGCCGGGAAGGAACGAGGGGAACCGAACACCGTCGCCAAATCCCACTGCAAAGTGATAGCACCCGCGGGGTTACACGTCAACTCGGATTCGGCAGAAACACAAAGGGTTGGTTGCGTTTGTGAGGGCGATTGGGGGTATTGGGCGGCGTTTTGCGGCTCGCTGGCGACACGGTGGTAAATTCCGCGCGAGTCAGTCACAGCGGCGTGACTGGGGGCACTGGATGGGCCTCCAGGCGCGCTTTGAGGGGGGCGAGGCGGGTCATCAAGTCGCGTTCCTGCGGGATGGTCATCTCGGCGTCAAATTCAACGAGTAGGCCCTCGTCGAGCTTGTAGGAGTGCCAGCGGCGCGCGTGGAGGCCGATTTCTTCCACGACGGTGTGGACGCGCGACAATGGATCGCCGTCTGGCGGGGCGGTGATCCGGAAATTCATTATCCTGGTATGCAGACCAAGGCGCTGTTCCACGTTGCCGATGATCACGAGTGATCCCAGCAACAGCAACATGGTGAAAATGCCGGTGACGTAGAGGCCCGCGCCAACAGTCATGCCCATGCTGGCCACGACGAAGATGGTGGCCGCGCTGGTGATTCCGATGATCGTGCCGCGCTCGCGGATTACCACCCCGGCGCCGATGAAGCCGATGCCCGGAATGATCTGCGCGGCGATGCGGGTGTGGTCGCCGCCCACGTTGCCGGCCATTTCATAAGAGATAATCGTGAAGAGAGCGGAGCCCAGGCAGATCAGCATGTTGGTGCGGATCCCGGCGGGCTTGTGGCTGAGCTCGCGTTCGAGGCCCACGATTCCGCCCAGGAGCGCGGCCAGCAAAAGGCGCGCGACGATATAGCTGTTCAAATCATGGAGCATTAGGACCTTCCGCCTGAGTTCCGGCGGATTCTACTACCCGCAGGCACAAATGCGAACATACGATGCGGCAAATCGGCACGGGCCGGGTGAAAGCTCCCGTTCAGAGCTCCGTTCAGAGCTTGAAGGAAGTTAGGCGCGAGAAACGGCGCGCGCGGGCGGTGATCTCGCTGCGCTTCACCTTCGTGAGCCGCTCGACGCCGAACTTTTCCACGGCGAAGCTGCCCATCACGGAGCCGTAGACCATAGCGCGGCGCAGGGCTTCCTCGTTCACGCGGCCGACGCTGGCGAGATAGCCCATAAAACCGCCGGCGAAGCTGTCGCCCGCTCCGGTGGGATCATGAACTTCCTCAAGCGGGAACGCCGGGACGGAAAACATGAATTTGTCGTGGACCATCAGCGCGCCGTGTTCGCCGCGCTTGATTACTAGCGTGCGAGGGCCCAGTTTGAAGACCTTCTTCGCGGCGCGCAGAAGGTTGTGCTCGCCGGTAAGCTGGCGCGTTTCGTCGTCATTAATCATGAGGATCTGCGTGTGCTTTAGGGTTTCGCGGAGTTCGGCGGGGGTGCCCTCGATCCAGTAATTCATGGTGTCGAGTCCGACTACCTTCGGCTTGCCCTTTACCTGCTTGAGGACGGAGCGCTGGAGGGATGGGTCGATATTGCCGAGGAAGATGCTCGACGAATCGAGATAGGAGTCCGGGAGGGTCGGCTTGAAATTGGCGAAGACGTTCAGCTCGGTGGCTAGCGTGGTGCGCTCGTTCATATTCTGGCTGTAGCGGCCGGCCCAGAAGAAGCTCTTCCCTTCCGCGTGCTCGACACCGGAGAGATCGATCTTGCGGCCTTTGAAAACGGCTCGTTCCTTTTCCGTGAAATCCTCGCCAACGATGGCTACGACGCGTACTGGGGTAAACTGGCTGGCGGCAAGCGCGAAGTAGCTGGCTGCGCCGCCCAGCGTTTTGTCCACCTTTCCGAAGGGTGTTTCAATCGCGTCAAACGCCATCGAACCGACTACCAAGAGTGACATGAGTCTTAAATCCTCCGTTAGGGAATGGCCAGGAAATTTATTCGCTGATTTATTCGCCGCGAGCTGCTTGCCAATCTATTTACCGATGTACTTGCCAATGATCGGCGCAAGGCGCTTCTTTGCGGCTGCCGGAATGGCCTTGCGATCCGTCAGGATAGCGTGGGCCAGGGCTTTGCCGCACTTGCAATTGCGCGCGGAGTTTCCAAACTGGCGAACCACCTGGTGGATGGCGCGCTGCACGTTCTCGGTGTTGCGATTGAGGTTGGAAATGATCTCCTCCAGGGTGACCGAGCTGTGCTGCGGGTGCCAGCAATCGTAGTCGGTGATCATGGCGAAGCTGGCGTAGCAGATTTCGGCTTCGCGGGCGAGCTTGGCCTCGGTGAGATTGGTCATGCCGATGATGTCGAAGCGGAGCTGGCGGTAGGTGTGAGATTCCGCCAGAGTGGAAAACTGCGGTCCTTCCATGCAGACGTAGGTGCCGCCGCGATGGGCCTTTACTCCGACGGCGTCGCAGGCATCGGCCAGGTGGGAGGAGAGTTCCGCGCAGGTGGGCTTGTCGAAGCCGACGTGGGCTACGATGCCTCCGCCAAAGAAGGTGGAGACCCGCCCTTGGGTGCGGTCAAAGAACTGATCCGGAATCAGAAAATCGAGCGGCGGGAGATCCTCGCGCAGCGAGCCCACCGCGCTAACCGAGATGATGCGTTCGACCCCGAGCAGCTTCATCGCGCAGACGTTGGCGCGAAAATTTATTTCGCTTGGCGAGATCACGTGGCCGCGGCCGTGGCGGGCTAGGAAGGCCACGCGCTGGCCTTCCAGCGTTCCGATGACGATGGCATCGGAGGGATTGCCGAACGGCGTCTTCACGCGAACCTCGCGGGTCTGTGTGAGGCCTTTCATGTGGTACAGGCCGCTGCCACCGATAATTCCGATCCGGAGCTGCTCTTTCTTGGGGCGTGATTTCGCGGACTTCGGCATTCTCAATCCACCTCTGCGGGTTCGGCTTCCCACCGGCCTTCGCGCTCGCGGAGCCAGGCGGCGGGCACGTTTGCGTCATGCGCAAACAGGGCGAGCCATCCCTCGCGAAGGGCCTCGGGAATCCACTTTTTTTTGTTTTCCAGCGTCGTCATGGGGTAGAGATCGTAACCCATAATCCACGGCAGCGATAGGTGGGCCGTGGTGGGGACGAGGTCGGCAAACAGGAATGCGGTCTTGCCGCCGCCCGTGAGTTTGACGCATTGCATGTTGGCGGTGTGGCCGGGGACGCGGATCACTTCGACGCCGGGCGCGATGACCTTGTCGGTTTCCAGGAGCGTGAGCCTGCCGGCATCGGCAATGGGCACGTAGTTCTCGGGGAAGTAGCTGGCGCGGTCGCGCTCGGTGGGTTCGAGGGCGTGGTCGTATTCGCCCTTCTGAACGAAGTACTGCGCGTTGGGAAAGGCGGGTATTGCTTTGCCATTCTCGATGCGCGTGTTGCCGCCGCAATGGTCGAAGTGCAGGTGCGTATCGATCACGATGTCGATATCTTCGGGCTTGAGGCCGTAATCGCGAAGCCGATCGACGAGGCGCGGGCCATCGAGGCCGTAGATATCGCGCAGCTTGGTGTTGAGCTTGTTGCCCGCACCGGTTTCTACGAGGATACGTTTGCCGCTTGCGGAGATGAGAAGGCAATTCATCGAGAGGGTGATGCGGTTGCGCGCATCGGCCGGCATTTTCTTTTCCCACATCGGCTTGGGGATCACGCCGAACATGGCGCCGCCATCGAGGAGCACGTGGCCGTCCGACAAGATGTGGAATTCCAAATCGCCGAGTTTCACGATTTCACTCCCGTTTGGCTTTCCGCAGCGGCGAAGCCAGAGTCTGCGAGGATTTGCGTTACGGCCGTGTATGGATCTTTCTTTCGCGCGGACACCTCGGCCGCCAGAGCTTCGAGCTGCGCCTCGGTGAGGTGATGGCTCACCCGTTCCAAAAGACTCGACTGGAGGAGCCGCAGCAGCCACTCCTTCCAATAAGAAAGCTCGCGGGCGCGCCGGCGCTCGGGCTTGTCGAAATGCTCCCGGAATCTGGCGATCTGCTGCGCGAAATCGTCTACGCCCTTGCCTTCGGTGGCCACGGTGCGGACGATGGGAGGCTTCCAACCGTCGCGCTCGGGAACGAGTTCGAGCATGGCCGTCAATTGCTGTTCGAAGCGCTGCGCGCCTTCGCGGTCGTATTTGTTGAGGACGAAGACGTCGGCGATCTCCATGAGTCCTGCTTTGAGGTTCTGGATGTCATCGCCCATGCCGGGAGTAAGGACCACCACAGTGCAATCGGCGAAGCGAACGATTTCGATTTCACCCTGACCTACACCGACGGTTTCGAGCAGG
>JBEKTG010000186.1:0-6707 GCA_049516275.1 Candidatus Acidiferrales bacterium | reverse complement strand
CAATCCCGAGCGCGGATAAACAGAGGAATCTGGAGCCTGAGGCGGGATGAACGCCGCCCGTCGGTCACCAGGGGCAGCACCGCGACCTGGGGCGAAATGTTTTCCTTGGGCATGGGTATAGTATCAGTACTACTGAATCCGGAGCAATTGAATGGCAACTGTTTAGAATTTCACCCGATTTTATTTGTAATATAATGAATGTCTTAGAGACAGTAAGGGAATGAGTACACCCTCACATCGAACTTTTGTGTCTCGTTAGCTGAAAGATATTTCCACGTTTGTGCAAGGGGAGAACCGATTTACCATTGACACGATTTGTCCCCTTTGCGAGCATTACCGCCACAGGCTGGTTCGAGGCGTGGGCCTCAACCCGGGATTAACCTCAAGGGAGGAGAAGTGTCCAAAAGCGCGACCGTGGAGCAATCTGCGAGCGGACAGGCGGCTTTTCAGCTCGTCGCCAGCCTCTTGGATGCCCTCGACCGCCCCTTGCTGGTCTCCGACCGGAGTGGCCGGGCCCTTTTCACCAACCTGCATGCCCAGGACCTGCTGAAGGCCAGTGGATTTGCCGCCCTCGAGTTCAATCTTTTCTCCGACATTCTGAAGACCGACCGGACCGGTCTGCTGGGCCAACTCGAAGGTGGGGAACAGGAAGTGAATCTCCTCGTCGACTCACCTGCGGGGAGAAGCCGAGCCCGCGTTCGCTGGTTGCCTGAGCCGGACTGGTTCGTGGCCTACCTTGAGCCATCCCTTCCGGAGGCTCCGGGAGACGAAGCGGAGATGCGTCAGACCGTTCAGGATCTGATGCAAGAGCGCGAGATCACCTACCGCAATCTGCTGGCGGCCTACTTGCGGCTTCAAGAAGTCAACCGGCAGAAGACCGTGTTTCTCGCTTCGGCGGCTCACGAACTGAAGACGCCGCTGGCTGTGATGAAGGGTTATTACGACTTGCTGCTCTCCGGCTCGCTCGGCAAGCTTTCCGAACGCCAGCGGGAAATGCTGCAGGAGTCAAAAGAGAGCTGTGACCGTCTGGTGCGGCTGGTCTCGATGTTCCTGAATTATTCGGCTCTGGAAAGCGGCAAGCTGATTCTCCAATTGCGCGAGAACGACCTTCGGGATTGCGTGAACGACCTTACGTGCCGCTGGCAGGAGGCTTTCCAGCGCGCCAATGTGAAGCTGGAAGTGAAGATTCATCCGGACCTGCCGCTGTTCAAGTTCGATTATCAGAAGGTTCAGCAATGCATGGCGAACCTGCTCGATAATGCCCTGAAGCATACGCCCGCGGGAGGCGTGATCACGCTGCGCGCCCAGCCGCATTTCTGGGAGCGCCGCACTTCCCAGCTCAACCCTGCCGAAGAGAGGCGCCGGGAGAGCCGGCCGTTCACGAACAGCATCCTCATCTCGGTTTCCGACACCGGGAGCGGCATCGCGCCGGAGTTTCATCAGGAGATTTTCGAGGAATTCGTGCGCGTGGACCCTTCTTCATCGGGCATGGGTTTGGGGCTCGCGATTACCAAGCGGCTGATCCAGGCGCATCGCGGGAAGGTCTGGGTGGATAGTGAACTGGGCAGAGGGAGCGCGTTTTCTTTTCTTCTGCCGAAAGATACGGAGTAATGTGGAGTTGAGGACTCGATAGGACGACGATGGCTCACAAAGACAAAATTCTGGTGGTCGACGACGAACCGAGCATTCGCAAGTATCTCCAAACGCTGCTCGAAGTGGACGGCTTTGACGTAGAAACGGTCTCGAATGGCAAGGATGCCCTCGAGTATGTGGGCAAGAACGAACGCCCTGAGTTTATTATCCTCGACGTCCTGATGCCGGAGATGGACGGTCTCGAAACCCTGCGCCAGTTGATGCAGGTGGACCGCGGCCTCAACGTGATCATGCTCTCCTGCTCGAACGAGGTCACCACCGTCGTCGAAGCCATCCGGCTGGGCGCACTCGATTACCTCACTAAGCCTTTTGAGAAGCCCGAGCTGGACGCCGCATTCCTCAAGTGCCGCCAGAAACAGCAGTTGCGTTCGGAGAACCAGGCCCTCCGGGAATATTGCGAGGCGCTGACCGAAGACATCTCCTTCCTGGCCGCCAGCCCGCAGATGCTCAAGATACGCCAGCAGATCCTGCAGATCGCGCCGGTGGATGTGCCGGTGTTCATCAGCGGAGAGAGCGGCGTGGGCAAGGAAGTCGTGGCGCGGATGATTCATCTCCGGTCGACGCGCCGGCAGCAGGCTTTCGTGAAGGTCAACTGCGCCGCGCTGCCCGGCGAACTCCTCGAATCGGAATTGTTTGGCTACGATCAGGGAGCGTTTACAGGAGCGGTCCGCTCGAAGCCCGGGAAATTCGAACTAGCCAACAAGGGCACGATCTTCCTGGACGAAATCGCGGAAATGAGCCCGCATCTTCAGGCTAAGCTTTTGCACGTCCTGCAGGACGGCCAATTTTCGCGTCTTGGGGCGCGCGCCGTCGTGAACGTCGACGTGCGCGTGCTGGCCGCGACGAACATGGAAGTGAAGGAAGCGATGCGTTCCGGGCGCTTCCGCGAAGACCTTTATTATCGTCTCAATGTGCTCTCGATTCACATTCCGCCGCTGCGCGAACGCACCACGGAAATTCCGCTTCTGTTCCGGCACTTCCTGGTGAAATACAGCGAGAAGTACCAGAAGGTGGCTCCCGATCCTTCCAAGCACCTGATGGAGGCGGCTCTGCGCTATTCATGGCCCGGAAACCTGCGGGAGCTCGAGAATTTCGTGAAGCGCTACGTGATTCTCGAAGACGACGAAGGCAGCTTCCGCGAGCTTCTGGAAATGACCGGCCAGCAACAGCGGACAGCGCCGCGCGAGGAAGCTCCCGCTCCCAAGGAGCAGGGTCTCAAGGCACTCGTGCGTGGCTTGAAGGACGAAGCGGAGATGGAAGCCATCGCCGACGCGCTCGAAAAGACCAACTGGTGCCGCAAGGATGCGGCGCGGATGCTGGGGATCAGTTACAAGGCGCTGCTTTACAAGATGCGCCAGTTCAATCTGGACTCCGGACGCGGATCGCGCGCCAAGGCGGCCAAGGAACTCGCAGAGAAGGAATTGGCGAAGGCCGAACCGCCGGTTGCACCCGCGCTACGAGGCGAGTAGCATTTCCGAGCGCGGAGCGTCGGGAGTACGGCTCTCGGTACGCCTAGTCCTCCAAAAAGTTGCATAAGTAAGGCACATTGCGCGAAATATCCCTATCCAATCCTTGCGTCTTGATCTAGTATTTCGCTCCGAAGGCGGATAGACCGAAACCGGTCTTGGGGGCTTTCGATTTTGGGTTGCGCCACCGAAGACTCAAGAAATGGGCTTTTTTAGAGGTTTTCAAGCGCGTCAGTGGTCTACTTAATTGAATTGGAAGAGATCCGGCCCTTCTTCGGGTGAGCGGCAAGTGTCCTGTTACCTTTGGTAGAGGGATTGCTGATCTTTCGTGGGGGATGCTGTGAGCCTTTTTCAACTCCTGGAGGAGCAGTGGGGATGACCGAACGTCGTATGGCCCGCCGGTACGATCTCTCGTTGCCGGTCAGCATCCGCTTGCCGATCAATCGAGACCCTGGTTCGCACAACGGTCAAACCCGGGATATCTCCACGCGCGGCGTTTATTTTCGAATGCAAAGAGATCTCGCTCCGGGCACGGAACTCGACTTCACGCTTACTTTGCCCGCCGAAATCACTCGCGGCACCGAGGTGTTTGTGCGCGCCCATGGGCGCGTCGTTCGCGTCGACAAGCGGCAGGACGAAGATGGTCCCGATGTCGGCGTCGCCGCAGTGATCGAGCGATACGACATCATCCGCGGCGAACATTCCCGCGCCTGACAAGACTTTCCAGATGTTGCGCGTACGATCCACCGCGCACGCGTTCTTTTTTTGATGTTTTCTTTCCGGTAAACCTTCGATCGTTTTCTCTCCTTGACGCAGTTACCTTCGGCTTGTCCTCAGTCCCGGCAAGACTCTTGTAGTAATTCAAAACGTTCAAGACGAGAGAACATACGCGCACTGTCGCAGATCCGGACTTCTCTGAACTCTTCTGAACTTCCCGCAGGAAGCCTTCCGCGGGAAATGGTGTTCCCGAAAGGGATAACTATTTTCTGGTCAGCAGGTGCCCATGGGATGGCTCTAGGCGGTCGGCATCCGTCTCGCCTCCCGACTCCGATCGCTAGACATCGCTGTGAACAATAGGCTTAAATGGCGGAGCCGAAGGCGCGGCTTTTTTGGCGTTTCAGATGCAACGGAAGTCCGCGTAGATTCTTTAACTCAAAAACTTACATGGTATCTGCCGCGCAGTTAAAACCCGACCTTCCCACACACGCTGGCGATCTGCCGCCCGACGACATTTACTTTGGTCCTTCGGAGGCGATGCAGGCCGTGCGACAGCGCGTGGACCGCGCCGCCGCGCTGAACGTTCCCATTCTGGTTCTTGGCGAAAGCGGCACCGGCAAAGAGGTTCTTGCACGATTTATCCACAACCGTTCGCCATGGAGCAACGGCCCTTTCATCAAGGTGAATTGCCCGGCGATTCCGGGGACGCTGCTCGAAAGCGAGCTTTTCGGTTTTGAAAAGGGCGCGTTTACCGGCGCCACGGCCGCCAAGCCCGGGCGCATCGAAATGGCGGAGGCCGGCACGCTTTTCCTGGACGAAATTGCCGAACTCGATGGCAGCTTGCAGGCGAAATTGCTCCATGTGCTTCAGGATGGGCATTTCACCCGGATCGGCGGGCACGAAGAGAAGCGTATGGATTCGCGCGTAATCTGTGCCACCAATCGTGTGTTGAAACACGAGATCGAAAACGGGGGATTCCGGTCGGATCTTTTTTACCGGATCAATGTGATCAGCGTAACTCTTCCCTCGCTGCGCGATCGCCGCGACGATATCCCTTACCTGATCGAATATTTGCGGCAGATGTTCAACCGGCGCTTTCAGCGGGAGGCTCCCAAGCTCTCCAAAGAGGCTGTTCACACCCTCCAGCAGCGCGATTGGCCGGGGAACGTCCGCGAACTGGAAAACTGTATCGCCCGCTACGTGGTTTTGGGCTCTGAAGAAGCGCTTTACGCCGAGCGCGCCGAAAAGAAGCCCTTCAGCTTCTCTTACGAGCGCACACCCGAGGGCAACATCCCCCTCAAGCGCATCGCCCAGCAGGTTACGCGGCGCATGGAACACGACGTCATCCTGAAAGTGCTTCAGGAGAACCACTGGAATCGCCGCAAGGCTGCCCAGGTTCTGAAGATCAGCTATCGCGCCCTTCTGTATAAGGTTCGCCAAGCCGGCCTCCCGGCCAAGCGTCCCCGGAAGAAGGTTGAACCCGAAGCCGGGGTCGAGTTGACTGAAATCTCCGCGCCCGCGGATTAGCTTCGCTTGCGGTTCGGCCGGGCCCTTCCTTGCTGAATTTTCCACTACCCGTGGTCCTAGTATCTGGTAGGCAATACGCCTTGCCAACCGTCTTGCCCGCCCCTCTCGATTCCGTTAGCCTGAATTCACGATGGGGAAAGCTTCCGAAAAGTCGAACGGCTCGAACCTGAAGGTTTGCCTCCTCTCCCCCCATCCGATGGTGTTGGACGAGTTCAAGCGCCTTCTCGAGAGCTCCGGCTATCAGATCGCTCCCAAATTGCTCGAATCGATGCTGGCTCCGGACCTCCGCCATCTGGAAATTCCCAAGGCGGCTGTTTACGTCCTCGATGCGCACGCGGCCCGCCAAGCGACCGGAGCTTTGCTCGGCAACATCCTGGAGCGTTACGAAAACGCGCGCCTGATCGTTGTAGGAGACAAGCTGAAGGAGACCGATAGCCACGCGCTGCTCCGACAGGGAGTAAAGGGAATTCTTACGTATGTAGAAGCCCGCGAACAGTTGCCCCGGGCTTTGCCTCTGGTGGCCGCGGGCGGCTTCTGGGTTCCTCGCGAAACGCTTTCGCGCTTCGTGGACTCCATACTGAGCACCACCCAGGGCCGCCGTTTGCGTACCGATGCCCCGAGCGAACTGAGCCGCCGGGAGCAGGAGGTTCTCAGCAGCCTTCTGGAGAACCTGGCGAATAAGGAAGTAGCCAGCCGCCTGAATATTTCCGAACGTACGGTAAAGTTCCACGTATCGAATCTGCTGGCCAAGTTCGGCGTCCGCCGCAGAGCAGACCTGATTCTCCTGTGCTACCAGCGCAGGAACCTCGCTTAATCGCTTCCCGGTAGTGGAGTGGGTCAGTTTCCGGCTACCGCTGCGTTAATCAGGACAGTTGCGCCCATCGATTGAGCTAATTTGATACCATCGGGCCATAACAACAATGCCGAAAGGTACCCTTGTGTTTAGAAGTCGATCGTTTTGGTCAGCCAACATGATCGGGGCCTTCTGGCTCAGCCTTGTTGGTCACTTTGCTATTCTGGCATTTTTCGCTTGGGATAATTTACGGAATGTCGTGCTGTTTCAAAAGACGGGGGCTCTTTTTCTATTCTTGTTGGCGAACGGAATCGTAGGAGTGCTTCTCGTTGTTCCGGGTAGACTGCTTGCGATGTGGCCATATGCGGTCGAAGTGGAACCGCAAAATGGTATTTGGCTTTACGGTCCCGCAACCAAATTGTGGATTCCGCTCGAAGAACTCATTGACATCGACATTTATTCTGGATGGTATGGCGGGGGGCACGTAGTGCAGTTGAGTCGTTCGCATGGTCTGATGAAGCAGTTTTATATCAATTCGGTTGTCTTTCCCG
>JBEKTG010000185.1:0-6722 GCA_049516275.1 Candidatus Acidiferrales bacterium | reverse complement strand
GAAACCAGGCGGCTCCCTTCGCGACATTTCCCCCACGCTTCTCGGCGTTCTGGATCTTCCCGAACCCGACGAAATGACCGGCCGCGACCTGCGCATCACGAGAAAATGACATGCCGGAAAGCGCGCCCAGAAGCCCGTCGGAAACAAAGCTCCTCATCTGCGTCAACAACCCCGCGCCGCTGTGGAATCCTCCGCCCGACGCCGCCGAGCGCATGCGCGCCCGATTCCCGCAGCTGCGCATCGCCTATCTCCCCGATTTCACGGGTTTAGAGCGCGAGCTCCCCGACACCAATATCTTTATGGGCCACGCGCTCAACGCGGCCCGCCTGGCGCTAGCCCCAAAGCTTCAGTGGATCCAAGCCGTCTCCGCCGGCGTAGCGCAATTCATGTATCCCGAATTGCGCGAAAGGGGAGTGATTCTCACCAACGCCAGCAGCGTCCACTGCGTCCCCATCGCCCAGCACATCCTCGGCATGATCGTCGCGTTGGCAAGGCGCTTCCCGGATTGCCTGCGCTACCAGCGCCAGCACATCTGGGCGCTCAACGAATTGTGGAACGCTCCGGTAAAACCGCGGGAATTGCGTGATCAGGTTTTGCTTTTCGTAGGCTTCGGCGCCATCGGCCGCGAAACCGCCCGGGTAGTGCAGCCTCTTGGAATGCGCATCTGGGCGCTAACGCATTCAGGCCGCGCCCCCTCCGGCGAAGCCGAGCGCGTCTTCCAAACGTCGCAACTCCACGAAGCATTGCCGCAAGCCGATTTCGTGGTCGTAGCCGCGCCAGCCACGCCGCAAACGCAGAACATGTTCGGCCAACGCGAATTCGCGCTAATGAAGCCCTCGGCCTACCTAATCAACGTAGCCCGCGGCTCACTAATCGACGAGCCAGCCCTAGTCTCCGCACTGGAACAAAACGTATTCGCAGGCGCCGCCCTGGACGTAACGGCAAAGGAACCCCTACCGCCCGAAAGCCCGCTATGGAACATGAACAACGTCTTCATAACTCCCCACGTGAGCGGCACAACCGAAAATACCTGGGATCGCGAAGAGGAACTAATGGCAGAAAATCTAAAGCGCTGGTTAGCCGGCAGCGAACTCCTGAATCGTGTCGACCTGTCGCGCGGCTATTGATCTAGCGGGCCTGGCTCGCGGTTATCGAAACGGAAACTCCGTCGGCTCCCCGACGCCGAGGCCCACGCCCTCGCCGCTGCCTTTGCTTTTCATTGTCATCCTGAGCTGATACGCGCGAAGCGCGGATGGGTGAGGGACCTGCTTCTTCTTTTGCCGTTGCAATTCAGGCCGATTCGCCGCCTCGCTCACACGGACATCGAGCCCTCTGTCAGCTAGGCGTAGCCGTCCCCGCCATGTACCCCTGCCGAGCATGCACGATCGTCTTTTTCTTCTTCCCCTTCTTGTCCGGCACAGTCAGCGGATCGCCCTGCTCGTCCACCGCCTCCACCTTCAGCTTGTGAAACCGTCCGTCCTGCGTAGTCGTGGGCGTAAACCCCAGTGTGTACTGGCTGCGCAGAAACGCCGCCACCGAGTTGAAAATATCCGGCATCTCGCCCTCAAACCGTGGAAACCAAGCGAAGCCCCCAGTCATGTTCGCAAACGTCGTCATCTGGTTCTTCGCCTGCAGGTACCCGACGCCGGCCCCCGTAGGATTGTACAGATCGATTTCCTCTCCCATCCCCACGCAGAAAATCGGCACATCGGTTTCTTTGACGCGGTTGAGCGTTTGATCCAGCGTGTGTTTGCTGAAAGTATCGAATCCGGTCGCCAGCACAAGGATCGACTTCTTCCCCTTCACATCCCGCAGTTGGTCGAGCGTCTCCAGCACCGCATCGAAAAGATTCGCCTCGCTGAAGTCCGGAAAGAACAGCGCATTGATGGCCTGCGCCACTTCCTGCTTGTTTTGCGTGAAATCCACTTCCACCCGCGTGCGCATCGAAAAAGTCTTCAGCGCCACCCAATCCTTCGGCGTAAGCGTGTTCAGGATGCTGAACGAATACTGCCGGGTCTTGAACGCGAAATATCCCCCGAACCGAGCGCTGTATTCCATCAGGATCACCATCGTAATGGGCGCTTCCGACGGAGCGAAATTCGTAATCTGCTGAGGCTGCCCGTTATCGGTGATCCGGAAATTTTCCTTGGTCAATCCGCTCAGCACGTCGCCATCCTGGTTCGTCACCACCGCATCCACATTCACTAGGTTGGATTCCACCGATATAGAAGTCTGCGGCGCTGTAGCTTGCGCCTGCTTCTGCGGCGCCTGCGGCTGTCCGCTAGGAGCCACGGGAGGCGCGGGCTGCTCGGCCGGGGGAGCCGATTGCGGTCCATTCTGCTGCCGCGTCAAAGCTGCCAGGGTATTCGGAGGAATGCCCAGCACGGCAATCAGTGTCCCCAGCAGTATCGCGCTCAGCCAATTGTTCCTAAGCATGTTCAACCTCCATCGGCGCAAATCCAATCCCCGCGCGTGACGTGATCGTCACTTGCAGCGCTGAAAACTCCGCTTCCCATCGCCCGAGTCGCCCCAATTCGCCATGATAGTATGAAATTCGGGGGCGGCGATGCACTTTGAGATTCATTCCAGGCTGAAAAGGATGGCGCGACACGCCTGTCGAATCCTGCTGTCAGCAGCGTTTTTTGGAACTCTGCCGGGAGCGTTCTCCGGAGTCTCGCCAACATACGCGCAGACCCCTGCGCCACAAACCACGCCGCCCTCGTCCGCGTCCGCTTCCCCCGCGACAAACGATCTGTCCCAGCTCGAAAGTGACGCCGTCGGCTGGCTCCAGGACTTAATTCGCATCAACACGGTCAATCCCCCCGGCAACGAACTCGTCGCCGCGAAGTATATAGCCGGCATCCTCGACAAGGAAGGAATCCACTCCGAGATTTTCGAAAGCGTTCCAGGCCGCGGCTTCATCGTCGCCCGCCTCTCCGCCAGCGCCATGCCGGATCCTTCCCGCGCCCTCCTCCTCATGGGCCACCTCGACACCGTGGGAGTCGACAAATCCAAATGGACCGTCGACCCATTTACCGCCGCCATCAAGGACAACTACCTCTACGGCCGTGGCGCGATCGACGACAAGGGCATGACCGTCGCCAACCTCGCAGTCCTAATAGCGCTGAAGCGTTCCGGCGCCCGCCTAAATCGTGACGTCATCTTCCTCGCCGAAGGCGACGAGGAAAACGGCGGCGAATTCGGCATGAAGTTCGCCACCGAAAAGCACTGGGACAAAATCGCCTGCGGCTACGCCATCAACGAAGGCGGCGACGTCGTTTCCGCCAACGGAAAAGTTCAGTATGTCGGCGTCCAGGCCGCCGAAAAAGTTTCCGTCAATGTCGACGTGATCGCCACAGGCACCTCCGGCCACGCCTCGATGCCTCGCAAGGACAATCCCGTCACCCATCTCGCCGAAGCCATCGCGAAGGTCGGAAACTTTGAAGCGCCGGTACAATTCAATTCTGTCACCCGCGCCTATTTCGAAGGTCTCGCTCCCATCCAGGACGAAGAGACCGCCAAATGGATGCGCGCGCTGGAATCCGCCGATCGCGCCGATCATGCCGCGCGCTGGATCTCCGACGCCAACCCCGCGTGGAATTCCATGCTGCGCGACACCGTCGTTCCCACCATTTTGCAGGCGGGCATTCGCCAGAACGTGATTCCGTCCGAGGCGCGCGCCGTCCTGAATATCCGCCTGCTTCCCGGCAACATGGTGTCCCCGTTGCTCGCCAAACTGCAAACCCTCGTCAACGATCCGGCCATCCGCTTCGAAGTGCAGCCCAACGCGGGAGAAACAGCGCCGTCCTCCTCGGTCACATCGGACCTGTTTAACGTGATTTCGCAGCAAGCCAAACAGCAGTTTCCCGGCGCAGTCGTCGTGCCGGAAATGTCCACCGGAGCCACCGATTCCATCCCGCTGCGCCTGCGCAACGTGCAGTCCTATGGATTGGACACGTTCCCCCTCACCGAAGGTGATCTCGCCCGCAAGCATGCCGACGACGAGCGCATCCCCGTCGATTCCTTCCGCAAAGGAATCGATTTCCTCTACGCCATCGTCGCCAGCTTCGCCGTCGCAAAGTAGCTGGAGGCTCTTCGAATTTCACTCTTGGATGAAAAAACAGGCAGGTTCGAACCAGCTCAGAATTGCCGAACGAGAAATCCGGTAGTCACGCGCGCCCCGTCAACTTCCAATAGAAGCACGTCGCTGCTGTCGATGATGTAATACGCCAGCGAATACGTAGCCACGCTCGTCGCAATCGTCGCCGTTCCACGCCCGTCCGAAGTAGGGCTCACCACCGCCGTCGTGCTGGTGAGCGTGGAATGGGGAACCAGCGTGTTGAGCGCATAATTGTTGATGTAAAGCGAGCCGCTCAGCGATGTCGAACCCGCGGCCGTAACCTCTCCCAGCACGTCCTGCTCCACCGCGCCATTCTTCTGCCCCGATGCGCCGGCCAGGTTCAGTGCATAGTTCCCCTGTAGTTGCCCCGAGGAGGCCTGCGGGTAAGCGACGCCACTGGCAATGATCTTCGTATCGAGTTCGATCAGCTCCACAAATTCCACCGGGCCATTCAAGGTATTGTAGGCCGCTGTGTACCCGGCGAAGTTTTCCGTGATCCCGTTCACCCGGATATTAATGATCAGCCGCCCGAAATTCGGATCCACGGTGAAGCTCGACCCCGTTATCGAAGTGTTCAGCAGGAGACTCGCGACCCCGCTGTTGATGTCCAGAACGCCGCCCAGCGAACCGCTCGTCGCGGCATTCGTCCCGGAATTGTTAAATATTCCCCCGGCGGCATACGCGCCGTTCGTCGACGACCCCGAAATTGTGAACGCGTAGTTTCCCGCCGGCAGCGTCGAACCCGCTGTGAAGGCGCCATCGGATGCGGTATTGGGCACCGCAGTGCTATAGCTGTAGATGTCCCCCGCCAGCGCCGCCACGTTATCGATTTCAACCACCTTCAGGTGCGTGTTGTCCACAATGTAGAAGGCCAGTTGCATCGTATAGCCGTTGGTCGCCAATATCGTGTTGGTGCTGGCAAACGTCAGCGTCCCTCGTCCGGGTGTCGTTGGATCCATCAGGAAACTTCCGTGCAGTGTCGTATCGGCGGCATTCGAGGTGGTAGGCGTCGTGGTCGTCGTCGTTCCGCTCGTAAGGGAATAGGTGCTGTTGCCGTTGTCGTTGATGTCCTGCACCGCCGCCCCTGCCGGAATCGTGCCGAATCCATCCGCATAAAATCTGCCCGCGATTGCCAGCGGCGCTCCGCTGCTATCCACTCCGGAAAACCCGAAGGCGTAATTGCCCGAGAAAGCCGACGCGCTCAGCAATCCTTGGTTCTGCGCATTGATCGAACCGGAACCCGTCGAAGTGGCATCGAACCGAACCAGCACGGCCTGCCGTGACGCGCCCCCCGCGGGATTGGACACCAGCGCGAATTCCCACGTAGTACTGTTCGACAAAGTGGCCGACGCCGTGCCGTCCGGGTTCACCGTAAAAGTTCCGGTGAACTGCGAGTGCGTAGCCGAACTCTTTCCCGCCACCAGAGTGTCCTCCACGCCCCCGAAAATCTGCCCCGTCGTGCCCGAAGCGCCTTGCGCAAAAAAACTCCCGGCCACCGCCGTATACCCGGACGAATTATTGCCCTTGTAGGAAAATGCGTACGCCCCGTTGAGAGAGCTGTTGGAAAAAATCACCGCCACCGTCGCCGTCCCCGAAACCGTGGAAGCCCCGCTCCCGCTGATCGCAGTGATGGTCGTCGAGCCCCCGGGCGGAGGCGTAGCCGGAGCGCTGTAGTTCCCGTTCGTATCGATCGTCCCGTGCAGGCCGTCGCCCCCCGGCGTTCCGTTCACTTCCCAGGTTGCCGTTACTCCGGTTCCGTTCACGGTGGCCGTAAACGCCTGCGTTCCGCCCGCGGCGATGGCCACGGCGGATGGACTCACGGACACTCCCTGCGCAGCCGTCACGTTGAGGGTCGCCGTTCCGGTCAGCCCGGACGAAGTCGCGGTAACCGTCACCGTAGCGGGGCTCGCCGGAGCGGTAAACAGCCCGGCGGCGGAAATACTCCCTCCGCCGGCCACACTCCACGTCACCGTCCCGGTCGGCTGGCTAGCGGCAAAAGCCGTGAATTGAGCCTTTCCGTTTACCGGAACGCTCGCCGTAGCCGGGTACACCGCCACATCGCTAGGGGTAGTTGATGTGCTCGACGTGCTGCTCGAAGGAGTGCTCGAACTGCTGCTGGTATTGGCATTCGGCCGCCCGCAACCCGCCAGCGCCACCAGGCCCGCAACCGCAAAGAGAGCGACAGATCGCAAGCTTCTCCAGCTCATCCGCGAGCGCCTCGCTCGGCGCAATGGCGGCCACCGCGTATTCGCATCGTCATCGGTCGTATTCTCAGGCCTTGCCTCAAAATCTCTCCACGGGAACATGATCTTGCAGTGGACACCGAATATGAATTTCACTGAAGCGGGAGTCTAGAGTATATCGGTCTGCCCCATTCTCCAAACGGCGAACTACTAAGAACGTCTGCGGCCTCAATTAGTTGCCCGTGCCTGCCCAGGTTTTTCCGGCCTTGGTTCTGCAAGAGCTAGTTCCGCAGAGGCTTCCCCGTCTTGAGCGTGTGCGCGATCCGCTCCTGCGTCTTGCGCTCGCCGCACAGGCTCACGAACGCCTCCCGCTCGAGATCCAGAATGTATTGCTCCGGCACCGCTTGCGCCGCCGTGAT
>JBEKTG010000184.1:0-6736 GCA_049516275.1 Candidatus Acidiferrales bacterium | reverse complement strand
ACCGCCGTCCGCGGTTCCAAAGCCATCCCGCAAATGGGGCATGAGCCCGGTTCGGCGCGAATAATTTCAGGGTGCATCGGGCAGGTGTACTCAGTCCGGGTGGCGAGAAGGGCCGGGACATCCGGTTCCAGCGCCATGCCGCATTTCGGGCAGGGCCCCGGATGGTCCTGGCGAACTTCGGGATCCATCGGGCAGGTGTACACCGCGAGCGGCGCCGGTGTTTTTTCCCCGCCGGGCGGTGCCTGCGCAGATCCTTGCGAAGGTTTCTCTGCGCTGGAGCGCGGCGCGGCTGGCGCGATGGTGGCGACCATCGCTTGCGGCGCGGCCTTCATCCCGCCGAGTTGCACAAATGGCCCGGACCCAGCCGAACCGTGCATGGGCTCCGGCATTTTCGCGTTCAAATATTTCTCAGGGTCGGCGCGGAATTTTTCCCCGCATCTGGCACAGCAGAAGTAATAGGTGATCCCGGCGTGATCGCTCTTTGCAGGGGCCCGCTCAGGGTCGACCGTCATCCCGCAGACAGGGTCACGAGTCATGGCTGGCTTTCGGGGAAGCGTAAACGGAGGTGGCCCGATATAGTGCGAGCTCTGTTGCTTTTCGTTGTCATCCCGACAGAGCGAAGCGACGAGGGATCTCTCTTCCCACGCCACACAAATTCCGGCCGCATCTTGCCTTGCCAATCCATGAACGCATCCGCTCCGCGTTCAGGCTAGCATGTCGCAAAGGCAATATAAAAGACGAGGACCTGCGGTGTGCGGAGATTTTTACGCTTTCCGGCGCCTCGCGGAGCGGGAAGACTTAACAGCGACACGGTGTAACTCCTGGCGCATCGCCTTAGCCCGCGCTCGAGGCAAAGTGTCGAGATGGATTAGAAGCATCTCCGCAGTTCGTCCGACAGCCTTATCCAGCTTGTTTTTTTCTTTGGCCATTGCAGCTATAGAATTAGGAGCAAGCATCAGCTCCTCTAAAAAATCCGGCATCATTTCGCGGCTGCGGCGGCCTTTTGCTTCGCGAGCTCTTCGTGGAAGGCCTTCTCTTTTTCCGCGATGTACATCTTGTAGCCTTCTGGGTCGATGAACGGGTTCGCGGCGCCTTCTTTCATGCGGGGATACTTCTCGACAAGGCCGAAGTAGTTGCCATGAGCGCCCAGAAAAATGTCGCAGGGGAGAGACTTGAGGACGCGCCACATGTGTTCGTAATCCGCCGCGATGTTGGGATAAGCGGCGTTGCCGACGAGTTTGTAGCCCTGGTTGACGTTGGGGCTGCCGACGATCACCACGTTGTACGTTTTCCCACCGTCGTTCACCTTCATCGTCCAGGTGGTGCAGCCCTTGGTGTGGCCCGGCGTGAGATGCGCCACCAGAACCGTGCCGCCCAGCTTCACTGTGTCGTGATCGTGCAGCACGCGGTCGACTTTCACCGGGGTATAGGAGGCGGCAGGGCGCACGCCATATACCGGGTCAATCTTTCCGCCGGACTCGACCGATGGCACGTCGCCCTCCATCACCATATAGGTGGCGCCGGTAGCTTCCTTGACCATCGCGCTTCCCGCATCGTGGTCGCCGTGCGCGTGGCTGATCAAAAGGATCTTCGTATCGCTGAACTTGAAGCCGAGCTTTTCGATGCTCGTCTTGATCATGGGAACGTTGGCTTCGAAGCTGCTGTTGATGAGGATGTTCCCCTCCGGCGTCGTCACCAGGTAGCTGGCAAGTCCCTTGCTGCCGACGTAGTACAGATTCCCGGCGATGCGAAAGGGCGGAAACGGTTCGGTCATATCGGGATCGCGCTGCGCTAGGGCGCTGAGCGCGAGCGTTAGCGTCAGCAACGTCATCGTTGAAAACAAAATCGTTTGCCGCCGCATATTTTCTCTTCTCACGCCGCACACCCTTTCCAGGCCTGCACGCTTTCCGTCCCGCAAGCACAACGCGGTCATTCTGAGCGCCGGTCTCGCGCGAAGAATCCCTCTTTAGGGATTTGTCTCCGTGGCCGCCGCAGAGTATACGGCGATGCGGGCCAGGCAGGTTAAGAGAAAAGAGCTGCAGGCGATCACCTTGGCTTCCTGCACCTCCCTTACCTCCCTTACCTCCTTTACGTCCATTACCTCCTGCGCTTTCGCCTTCATTTCGCCTTTTATTCGCTGTGGCCGATAGAGCACGCGGAAACAGCGGTATTGTTTCGCTTCCTGAGAACCCTGTAATATCGCCAGTCTCTGGAGGACGCGATGCCTGCATCCACGTGGAAGGGCTTTCTCTCATTCGGGCTGATCTCGATACCCATCCGGCTTTCGCCCGCGGCGCGCACCGAGCGCATCAGTTTCAACCAGCTGCACAAGGTGTGCCACACGCGCCTCAAGCAGCCGCTCTTCTGCCCCACCTGCAATCGCATGGTGGAGCGCAACGAAGTCGAGAAGGGCTACGAGTACGAAAAGGACCAGTATCTTCTGTTCACCGAGGATGAGCTGGAGAAGATCGAGCCCGAATCCGCGCGCACCATGGAGATTCTCGAATTCGTCAAGATCGACGAGATCGATCCGCTGTATTTCGACGCGTCTTATTATGCGGCCCCGGAAGAAGCCGGCGCGCGCGCCTATCACCTGCTGCTCGAAGCGATGAAAAAGTCAGGTTACGCCGGAATCGCCAAAGTTACCATGCACAGCCGCGAAAATATCGTGATTATCCGCGCCGGGACCAACGGCCTCACGCTGCACACCATGTTCTACGCCAACGAAATCCGACCGGCAGCCGAATACGGAAATACCGACAAGACCGAACTAAAGGAACAGGAGCGCACCATGGCCGTGCAGCTCATCGAGAACCTGGCTGCGCCGTTTCGCCCCGACAAGTACCACGATACCTACCAGGAAGGCCTGCGAACGCTGATCGCTGCCAAGGCCGAAGGACAGGACGTGGTCGCGCCGCCGCACGTCAGCCAGCCTCCCGCGATCGATCTGATGGCCGCGCTCAAGCGCAGCCTCAGCGAAACGAAGAAGCCCGCCGAGGAGAAAAAGTCCCTCCTGCGCGTGGTGCCCAAGACCGGCGAAAAGGCGGGCGAAGCGGTCGCAAAGAAAGAAGAAACCGCCAAGAGGTCGCGCCGCAAAGTGGGATAGCAGAACTTCGAGCCCCACTCATTCCCGCTCATCGGGGCGCCGCACCGGGATGCCGGCAACTACCCGTATGTCTGATGCCTGTCGCCTACCGTGAAGGATCCGCAACACGCCCTTAAATCCGATTCCCGCTCTCCTGCGTACTTCTGGCAGAGTGCTTAAAAGCAGCCAGGAGAGAATCATGGACTCGCGGATGGTGGGCACGTTTGACCTCGAACGCTACCTGCGCAATTCGAAAAAAGTGGACATCAGCGACATCGACCTTTCGCAGGCGCCGCAGCACCCGCTCACCGAGGACGAAGTCCATTGCCTCACCTACATGATGGACATCGAGTCTCACACCATCGTCTACCTGCGCAGCATTCTCTCCACGTGCGCGATCGAGGACCCCGACACCACCGCCTTTCTAAGCTGCTGGGCTTACGAGGAGCATTTCCACGGCAGAGCCATTGGCGCATTCCTGGACGCATGCGGGATTAAATTCGGCAGCGACCGCCTCGCCGAGGTTCAGCGCGGCACAGCTTTCACGGAGTGGCTCAAGGACATGGGCGCGTCGCTGGTCTGTCAGTTTTCGCGGCACTTCCACGGCGCGTACCTGACGTATGGCGCAATCTCCGAGCTTTCCACGCTCGAAGGGTACGGCGTGCTGGCCGCCCGGACGCAAAACCCGATTCTAGCCGACCTCCTGCGCAGGCTCGCTAAGGACGAGCGCCGCCACTTCTCGTTTTACTACAACAAAGCCAAGCTCGAGCTTCAGGAGCGCAATGCGCAGCGGCTCACCACGTTCATCATCAAGCATTTCTGGCTGCCCGTCGGCGGAGGCGTGAAGCCCGACGCGGAAGTGAATTGGATCCTCAACTACATCCTGCGCGGGTCGGACGGCGAGAAGGTCGCGCGGCGCATCGATGAAACCATTGCCAAGCTTCCGGGGCTCGGCTGGTTCAACCGGCTTTCCCTGAGCCGCGCCGAGAGCCTGCGACGCATGAGCGACGAAGAAGCCCCCACCGGAGCGGTAGCGCTTCCCTCCAGCTAAATTATCCGAAGTAGCATCTGGCGAAGAAGAAGCTCACTCCGCAGTCACGCAGGTCAGGTCTGGAAAGCTGAAGCTACCAGTTGCCTGATCTCTTCGGCCTCGGCGTCCAGTTCGAAGGTGAAGCTGGCGAAGTCCAATTCAGCCAAGTGAGGAACGGCTTTCTGCAGCAGGTTCCAGGCAGACGCCTGGTGAAAATCGATTTCGCAGAGTTCGTCGTAGCCGTAGCCCATGCCGCGCAACCGGCACAGAAAATCGCCGGCCGCACAAAGAATGAAGGAGAGCTTTGCGCTCAGCTAATGGGCAGCCGCCGAAGGCGCATTGGAGGGCAAGGGAGCGCTTGAATCCGCATTCGACGCAAGTATCACGAGATCCACTCGCCGGTTCGTGGCTCGCCCCTGGGGCGTATCGTTCGAGGCGACCGGATAATACTCGCCGTATCCGGAAGCGGAGAGCCGGCGGGGCGCCATCGAATATTTCGTGATGAAGAGCTTGGTGATTTCCGTGGCGCGTGCCGTCGAGAGCTCCCAGTTGGAGTCAAAGCGCGCGTTGTGGATGGGAATGTTATCGGTGTGGCCCTCGATGCGAATGCGCGCTTGCAGCGGCCCCGCTACCTTCACAAAGTTTCCCAAAGTGGATATGGCATCGGGTTGCAGCGCCGGGGAACCGCTGTCGAAGAAGCCGAGTTCACGAAGGCTCACCACGATTCCTTCGCGCGTGGCCGTCACGGAAACCGTGCGCGCGCTGATCTCCCTCGCGAGAGACGCTTGCAGGTCCTTCTGAATCTGCTTCATGTCGGGAACGCTGGCGGGCTGCCCCCCTTTGAGAGTTTCGAACGCGTGACCCTCCTGGATCGCCCGGAAATTCGATAACGACGGATCCTCGGGCTTCAGCACCTGCGGCCTGGTGCTGGTGCTGTCGAAAGCCCCCATCTGGGCGAAGGCTGTCTGAATCGCCTTCGCCAGCTTGCCGGCTTTTCTCTGGTCCACCTGGGACGAGGAGTAGAGCACCACGAAAAACGCAAACAGCAGCGTAATGAAATCCGCGTAAGACACCAGCCAGCGTTCATGATTGGAATGCTCGGGTCGCTTCTTTCTGCTCACTTTTTCCCACCTTTTGTTCCGCTTTCTGTTGCGTTTCAGAAATAAAGCTCACCAACTTAGTTTCGAGCATGCGGGGATTCATCCCCTCGAGAATCGAAACAACGCCTTCCAGAATGATCTCGTGGCGCAGTTGCTCTTCGCGATAGCGCAGCTTGAGTTTGCCGGAGGCGGGGAGAAAGAAGAGGTTGGCGGCGCCCACGCCGTAAATGGTGGCCACGAACGCCACCGCGATCCCGCGGCCCACTTCGCCAATATTGTCGAGATGCTGCATCACCTGGATCAGGCCCAGCACCGCGCCAATGATCCCGATCGTCGGCGAGAACCCGCCCGCGGACTCAAACACCCTGGGGATGTTGTCGTCGTGGTCGGCGCGATTGTCCAATTCCAGCTGCATGATCGAGCGCAGCTCGGCAGGCTCGGTGCCGTCGACCGCCAGCATCAGCGTCTTTTTCAGAAAGGGCTCCTTGATCTCCTCCAGATCGTCGTCGAGCGAGACAATTCCGGACTTCCGCGCTTTTTGCGCGTACCCGATCATCTCTTTCAGCACCAGCCGCGGGTCCTCGCCCGTTTCGAAGAATACCCGCGTTAGGCTGCCGAAAGCCTCCAGCATTATCGGGAGGGGAAACTGAAGCATCACCGCCCCGAGCGTGCCGCCGAAGACAATCAGCGCCGCCGTCGGCTGCAAAATCTGCCCGATCTTCCCGCCCTCAAGCACTAAGCCAAGCAGAATCCCGCCGAGTGCCACGAAGACGCCGCCGAAGCTGCTCTTGTCCACGCCTTGGCTCCCCGTCAGGATTTCTTCTTTTCCGCCCGCGACAATTCCCGGACGGCTTCTGCGCCGGATTCACTCGGCGACAAGGAGGTGTCGAAAGCGATCCCGGGACCCGCGCGCCGGTAGAAGCGCTCGTGGAACTCAGCAATCCGCTGCAGCACCTCGTCGACAGTCTCGCGCACAACCAGCTTTTCGCCGGTGAGCAGAGTGATCACGGTATCCGGAGCATTCTCAATAAATTTGATCAGGTCCGCATTTACCAGAAGCGGCTGATTATTCAGTCGAGTCAGGTGGATCATGGCTGTTTCCGCTCGCGGCTCCCCATCTCACGGCGCTAAGAGCGCACTCCTAGCGTCATAGGCTTGATCGGCCGTTGAAGTGAAGAGATGCATGGAGACGAGCAAATCGAATGCCGAAGGTGCCGCTGATATCTCTTGAGAGTGGTAACTCGATATTCCTGCACCGAAGTGAAACACACCACTGATTTGGAAGCCACGCCTGCCGATGGAATAAGAAAACGCTGAAAGAGAAAGCGCCGCCCCAAACCGGGCGCGCAGGGATCGAGGCAGGAGAATGGAGCAGTGCCAACACTCGCACTGTCGATGATCGTAAAGAACGGCGAACGGGATTTGCCCGATTGCCTCGCAAGCGTGCACGGTATGGTGGATGAAATCGTCGTCGCCGACACGGGATCGAGCGATGCCTCGATCGAGATCGCGCGCGCGGCC
>JBEKTG010000183.1:0-6741 GCA_049516275.1 Candidatus Acidiferrales bacterium | reverse complement strand
TTCCCCCCAAGCGCTGCCTTTGCTCCCGCCTCCGCTTCGTCCCTCCATCGATATAACAGGGACGGTGAGATGCCATGTCGCCGGCACGTCTCGGAGACGTTCCCGCTCTTGATTGCTTCCTGCACGATCTGCCACTTCTCTTCGGCGGTTCGATCTACGCGTGGTCTTCTGCCCATGTTGCCTCCTTTTTGGGGAGGCCCTGATCTTACCTAACTGAGGTGTCCAGTTTTAGCGGGGAGCAATACAGACCTGCTTCTTCTTTCCTTCTTCTTTCCTTCTTCTTTCCTTCTCCGTTGTTTGACCGTCATCCTGAGGAGCGCAGCGACGAAGGATCTCTCTTCGCGCACAATTCTCAGCAACCGCCCGCCGCCAGTAAACGCCTTTTAGGGTAACGGGCTCAGAGCCTGTGCGGCAGCGTCGGTTCTCCGTCAGGGCACGATTTACCCGCGCCGCAAATACCTGAAAATCAATGCGCCTTCAGCCGAGTTGCCATACTGCTTGTCGGCTCCGACATAACCGATGGCGCGCAGCGCCTACCGCTCGCGGTGAATTTCCCGCGAGCTTTCGTCCCGCTCCAGTCAAGCGCGCAATTCAGGAACCCTCCGTCGTCAGCCGGATCATCGAACTGAGTCACTGCCCGTCACAGGCGTCGCTTGCATTCCCTTCCTCCAGTGCTACAACTAGAAAGGTGGCCATGGAGAAGTGATTTGCATTCAAAACTGGTAGCCTCGGCAGCCGCGCTCGTTCTCTCGCTCGTGTCGGCGATTGGGTCTCCGCTCTCCGCGCAAACCCAATCGCCGCCCGAGACGATCCCGATCGACCTCACCGCGCCCGCTCACCCGTTTCCCCATTTCTGGGAGGAGATGTTCGGCTCCGGCCGCGCGATCCTTTCCCTGCGCGATGGGTATCGCAGCGATCTGCGCCAGGTCAGGCAAGCCACCGGCTTCCAGTACATGCGCTTCCACGCGATCTTCCACGACGAGGTCGGCCTCTATGACGAAGATTCCTCCGGCAAACCCGTCTATAATTTTTCTTATGTGGACCAGATCTACGATGGACTCCTGCAAAACGGCGTCCGCCCTTTCGTCGAATTAAGCTTCATGCCGCGCAAGCTGGCGGCCCAGCCCACCGAGCATGTCTTCTGGTATCACCCGATCGTTTCGCCTCCCAAGGATTGGAACGCGTGGTCGGATATGATCACAGCGTTCACGCAGCACCTCGTCGCTCGCTACGGGATCGACGAAGTCTCGCAGTGGTATTTCGAGGTCTGGAACGAACCCAACCTCGATTTCTGGGCAGGCGATCCCAAAGAGCAAACCTACTACCAGCTCTATGACGCCACGGCCAAAGCCATCAAGGCGGTCAATCCGCGCCTGCGCGTCGGCGGACCCTCCACGGCGCAGGCCGCCTGGGTGGATCGTTTCATCCGTCATTGCGTCGAAAACCATATCCCGGTTGACTTCGTCTCCACCCACGTCTACGGCAACGACGACGCCAAGAACGTCCTCGGCACCGATGAATCCGTGCCGCGCACGCAAATGGCTTGCCGCGCCGCGGCAAAAGTGCACGCGCAGGTAAAAGCATCCACGCGCCCGGATCTTCCCGTGATTTTCAGCGAGTACAACGCCAGCTATAAGAACGAGCCGGACGTCACCGACGCCCCGTTCATGGGACCGTGGCTTGCGGACACCATCCGCCAGTGCGACGGCCTAACCGAAATGATGAGTTACTGGACGTTTTCCGATGTGTTCGAAGAACAGGGGGTCGTAAAGGAACCTTTCTACGGCGGTTTCGGCCTGCTCGCCGAAGACGGCCTGCCCAAGCCCGCCTTCAACGCCTTCCGCCTGCTGCACTCGCTCGGAGACCAGCGTCTGGAAGAAAAATCGGATTCCGTGCTCGTAACGCGCCGCGCGGACGGAACCTTCGTAATCGCCTTATGGAATTTGTTCCTGCCGGAAGAAAAAGGCCACGCCAGGGAAGTCACTCTCGCGTTTCAGGGAACGCGCAAAAGCCGCGCATCGGTTTCGCGGCTGGACGCCGCGCACGGCTCGCTGCTCAATGCCTATGACGCCATGGGCCGCCCCGCATACCCGGCCCAGGCGCAGATGGAAGCCCTGCGCAAGGCTGCTCAGCTTTCGCCGCCCGAAAAAATGTCTCTTCGCAATGGAGAACTTCATTTGACGCTGCCCCCTCAGGGACTCGTCTTGGTCGAGTTGCGATGAGGATTGGCGGATTCTTCCACCCTGCCTGGGCCGAGCGGCGCGGCAGGAGTTGGCAGCAGTTCCTGAGGATTCGCCGGCTCGTAATTCTCAAATCCCGCGCGCAGCATCCCGCGCTGCGCCTCCGGATTTTTCATGAAGGTGTCCCACACGAAGGCCGTGCGCGCGTTTTCCGCCATCGCCATGGTGATTCCCGTGTCGATCCCGATCACGTCGCTGTCGTACCAGTTCGTGAGCGGATTGAACGCGTCCACGAAACCGTAGCGGCTCCAGGTGCCCGCGCCGTAGCGCAGATACGTCACGCGCAGCACCCGCATCACCTGCTGCGGCAGAAACGGCAGCGATCCGGCCGAAGCGCACGGCACCACCGTCCCATCGATGGGCCCCGTCTTCGGCGGCCCTCCCCACACTTCGTATCCATGGATCGAATCGGACGCCGTGATGCCCCACAGGTCCTCGCTGTAATCCGGAAACTGCCGCGATAGATCGATGCAGAACCGGCGATGCGCTTCGGTCGCCAGGGTCGAATTCTGGAAGTAGTCCGCGTATTTGTCGCGCTTGCCGCGGAAGTCGAACCATCCCAGCGAATACTGGTGTACGAAAATGGGCGCGAATGACCCGATATACTTGATCCCATCGTACTCGAACTCCGACCGCTTCCAGGCGTCCCACGATCCCGGCGGCAGCGGATACTTCGACGAACCCAATCCCAGCAGGTACAGCATCATCAGCTCGCTGTAACTGTCCCAGCGATAGCGCAGAAATCCCGTTTCCGGCGCCCATCCATGCGGCAGTATCAGCGTGTCTTCCGACAGCCACTGCCAGTTCACTCGGTTGAAAATCTCCTGTGCCAGGTCGGTGATTTCGGTATGCCCGAAGTGCGCCTTGCAGGTGAGCACACCGCAGAGAAGGATGGCCGTGTCGATCGAGGAAATCTCCGACTCCCACAGCCGCTCGCCCGTATTGATATTGGCCCAGTGATAGAAAAAGCCGCGCTGGTTGTGCAGCTTCTTCCACAGGAATCGCAAAGTTACCAGCGCGCGGTCTCGCGCCTGCGCATAGGTGACATACCCGCGGTTCTCGCCGATGCACAGAGCGGTGAGCGCGAATCCGGTGGCAGCGATACTGCCAACAACCTTGTTATCGTTGGCTCGCACGTTGCACCGGTCTTTCGTCAGCCCGGTGCTGGGATTCGTCTGTTCCCAGAAATAGAGAAAGTTGGCCGTTTCCAGGTCTTCCAGAAAAGCGTCGTCGCTCGCGGACAGTTGATATCTTGAAATCGCAGGCGACTGCGGAGCGCCCGCCGCCTGCTGGACAGAAGGAAAGATCCCCCCAACCGTGCCCCGCGTGACGTCAGGAAGAGCGGCGAGAGGGAAGCACACCCCCGCGCGGGCGAGATACGTCAAAACCTCTCGTCGTGAGTACCCGCCCGATCTGGCCTTTTTCTCCCTCATCAAAAAATTCTAAACAATTCCGGCTGAGGATAACACCTTCCGCTTCGCGGACCCGGGTTGCGAGCACAATGAAAAAGATTCGGCGCAGGTATAACCGGTAAGAGCCTGTGTGGCAAAGCCCGTTTTTCGTCAGGGCACGGATTCATCCGTGCCGCAAAAAACCGAAAATCGATGCGGCTTCAACCGCAGAGGGGCTCCCTGTCGAAGCAGCAAAAATCGCTTTCAAGAGAAGGTATTTAGGGGGGCGTAGCTTTATCTACGACATAAAAGCCGGCGCGCAGCGCCTCCCGCTCGCGGTGCTTTTTCCGCGAGCCGTCCATCTTATTCTAGCCTTCGTTGAATCTCCAGAAGTCGGCGCTATCCAGAAGTTCGATGCCGATCAGCTGTGAGCCGTCCGCGCGGCGCTTCTGCCAGCGCACCTTCGCCTGAGTCTTGCGATGGATGTCGGTGCGTTCCACGGTCATCAACTCGCCCCGGCCGATCGGGATTCGGCATTCCATGGAAGCCCCGTGCATGCTCAGTTCCTGCGTGATGGTATTCTCGCTCCAGTTGTGGCCCGTCACCTGGTAGCAAAGCTTGAGCGGCATCGAGACGAACTTCCGGACGCTCCGCCGCAGGTTCTTCAACAGGTTCCCGGCGGTAAATAGAATGTCGAGCAGCTGGGCTTGTTCGAGCCGGTCGAGATCTTTCGCCGTGAGCCCGAGAGCGGCCGTCTGATCCACGATTTCAACGAGCGATTCGATGAACGGCTCGCCCGACGTCGCTTTCCAGTGGTCGTTGCTGTCGAGAAATTTGCTGCACTCCTCCAGCCTCTGATAACAAGCCGCGATGAAATGCCCCCGGCACAAGTCGCGCCCGGCAAGGGCTACAGAACCGGCGTGTCCGCAAGCGGAGTCAGCGCAAAGAGTCGGGGAGAGGGTGTTTGCCATGGCCCGGATAAACGCGGCAGATGCCCGCCTGCCGACTCAATTCTGGGCTACTTGCCAAACCCTCTGCCATCCGTAAGATTCTCCGCTAGGCGTACTGATTAACCTCGCAGCTACCCTAGTGGATTGCGGCGTTGCAGTTTTGAGCGACGAAAAGCAAAAGGCCGGCAGTCGCCCGCCGGCCTTCATAGTTTCACAGTAAGCGTCGGACGTTACCTTCGCCCGCCGCCATGCCCGCCACCGCCGTGGAAACCGCCGCCTCCACCGCGCACCGCGCCACCGCGGAATCCACCGCCACCGCTGAACCCGTGCACCGCTCCGCCGCGGAATCCACCGCCTACGGCTCCGCGTCCGCCATAATACCCACGGGCTCCGTAGTATCCGCGTCCTCCGTAGTATCCCCCACCTCCGTAGTATCCACGACCGCCGTAATAACCGCGGTACCACGGCCCTGCGCCGATGAAGACGCCGCTGGAAAACCAGCTAGGACCATAGTAACCATACGGAGCGCACGCGTACGGGTAATAGTTGTAGTAGCCGTAAGCGCAAGCCGGTGCGGGACCCACATACGCCGGTCCGCCAATCCCCACGCCGACAGAAAATCTCTGCGCATGGGCGTAACTTGCTGGAATCAAACACAAACCAAGCACCGCGAGAATTCGCATGTATTTCATCTTAGGACTCCTTCCGATAGCCTCAAATCCCTGCCTTAAGAAGCTCATCTCAATAACTCCGCTTCCACAAAGGGCACGACCGTTGCCAAACGCAGCCGCAACAAGAAACCACGCAAGCTCCCATTTTTCAGCACGATGCGAAAGCCCCCTCCGCGCATGGAATCTCGCAAAGCGCGTCTCCCCGGTGATTTCCAATCGAAGCTGGTGGTTTTCAACCACCAGTCAACCGTGGGGCCGCCGAGGTTCTGCAGGTGTGTGTGGCGGTTAGCTGAGTTTGAGCTGGGCGGCGGGGAAGTGCTGCGCTTCGAGGGTACCAAGGTCCAAGACTTCCGAGGCGTGCTGGATGTCGATCCCCACAATGCGGCCGTTCGTGTCCAGGTCGATGACGATGCCTTCCTGAATTTCGCGCGAGTCCGCGCTGGGGCGCTCATTCAAGTCAATATAGAGGGAATCGGTTTCCTTGTCGTAATGCAGTTTCATCGGCTACCTCGTCTGCGGCGCCGCAGGCATTTTAGCCCTTTAGGAAAAATATCGCATCACTATGTGACGCGAGTTTCCCGCGCGCGAGCGCGCCCCATACCGCTATCGCGCCCCTATCCACCTTGACCCGCCCAGCACCCGCCAGTAAGCTACATGTCTCCATACCGAAAGCAGACTCCATGGGAACCATACAAATCACATTGCCGGACGGCGCAACTCGCGAAGTGCCCAGCGGCACCACCGCCGCCGAAATCGCGCACCAGATCTCGCCGCGCCTCGCCAAGGAAGCGCTGGTGGCGCGCACCAACGGCGAACTCATCGATCTTTCGCGCCCGCTCGATCACGACACCAAGCTCTCCATCCTCACCTCGAAAGATCCCGACGCCGTGCAGGTATTCCGCCACTCCGCCGCGCATCTGCTCGCCGCCGCCGTGCTCGAACTCTACCCCAGCGTGAAGTTGGGCATCGGGCCGCCCATCGACAACGGCTTCTTCTACGAATTCGTCCGCGACGAGCCTTTCACCCAGGACGATCTCGCCAAGATCGAAGCCAAGATGCACGAAATCGCCGAGCGCAACGTCCCCAACGAGCGCAAGCTCCTCCCCAAGCCCGAGGCCGTCGAGCTCTACCGCAGCGCCAACCAGCAATTCAAGTGCGAGCTGGTCGAAGAAAAAGCCACCGAGCCGATGGTTTCCTTTTACACCACCGGCAAGTTCACCGACTTCTGCCGCGGCCCGCACATCCCTTCCACCGGCCGCATCAAGGCGTTCAAGCTGATGAACGTCGCCGGCGCCTACTGGAAGGGCCAGGAAGGCAATCCGCAGATGCAGCGCATCTACGGCGCCTGCTTCGTCGAGCAGAAAGAGCTCGACGAATATCTCCACAAGCTCGAAGAGGCCAAGCGCCGCGACCATCGCAAAATCGGCCAGGAACTCGACCTCTTCAGCATCCAGGACGAAGCCGGCCCCGGCCTGATCTTCTGGCATCC
>JBEKTG010000182.1:0-7295 GCA_049516275.1 Candidatus Acidiferrales bacterium | reverse complement strand
ATCCGTGATCAACGCCTCGATCGCCCCGCTTCTGGACAAGGACGGCGCCCACATCGGCCGGCTGATCCTTCTCGACGACATCACGCAGCGCGTCCGCATGGAAGACCAGATGCTTCAGAACGAAAAGCTCACGTCGCTGGGATTGCTCGCGGCGGGCGTCGCGCATGAAGTGAACACGCCGCTCGCGGTGATTTCGAATTACATACAAATGCTGGCCAAGCAGATACCCACGGACGATCCCAAGCAGAAGACCATCGAGCGCATCGTGAAGCAGACGTTCCGCGCCAGCGAGATCGTCAACAACCTGCTGAATTTTTCGCGCACCGGCTCGGGCGAAGCGATGGAAGTGGATTTGAATTCCGTGCTCGAAGAAACGCTTACGCTCGTGCAGCATCCGTTCAAGACCGCGCAGGTGAACGTACTGAAGAATTACGAACCGAAACTCCCGCCGGTGCTGGGTTCGACCACGCGCCTGCAGCAGGTGTTCCTGAATTTATTCCTGAACGCGCGAGACGCCATGCCCAGTGGCGGTATGCTGGAGGCTGCACCGCATCTTCGATCCCTTCTTCACCACGAAGTCCACTGGCAAAGGCACCGGGCTTGGCCTTTCGGTGAGCTACGGTATTATCAAGGAGCATGCAGGGAAGGTGGACGTGCGTTCAACGCCCGGAAAGGGCACGTCTTTCCGGCTGGAATTTCCTGCCGCCAAAAAAGCAGTCCATGCCTAGGGGCTCCATTCTCGTTGTAGACGACGAAGCCGAAATTCGAGAAGGGCTCGAAGCGCTTCTGACTTCGGAAAGCTTCGACGTGACCTTGGCCGAAACCGGAGCGGCGGGCCTTCAGCAGCTCGAAAATCATCCCTTCGACCTGATTCTGCTCGACGTCAGCCTTCCGGACCGCAACGGAATCGAGATGCTGCCCGAAATCCGGCGCCGCGACCCCGATCTTTCCATCATCTTGATCACCGCCTACGGCTCGATCGATATGGCGCGCGCCGCGTTTAAAAACGGGGCGCAGGATTACATCACCAAACCGTGGTCGAACGACGAGCTGATCTCGCAGATTTCGCTGGCCATCGAGGGACGTCGGCTGCGCGAAGAGAACGTGCAGCTCAAGCGCGCCCTCAAGCAGCGCTACAACTTCCCGAACATCGTCGGGAAGAGCGAAAAGATGCTCAAGGTGTTCGACCTGGTGACGCAGGTGGCGCCCTCGCGCTCCACCGTGCTGATCTATGGCGAAAGCGGCACCGGAAAAGAACTGATCGCCAAGGCCATTCATTCTGCGTCCACGCGCGCGGACAAGGCCTTTATCCCCATTAACACGGGATCCATCCCCGTCGATCTTCTTGAGTCGCAGCTTTTTGGCCACGTGAAAGGCGCGTTTACCAGCGCGATCGCGTCCAAGAAGGGATTGTTCGAAGTTGCCGACCAGGGCACGATCTTCTTCGACGAAATTTCCACCATCAGCCCCGAAACGCAGGCCAAACTTCTCCGCGTGATTCAGGAGCGCGAGTTCATGCGCCTGGGCAGCACGGAAACCATCAAGGTGGACGTGCGCATCCTGGCCGCCTCGAACGAAGCCCTGAAGAAGCTTGTAACCGAAGGGCGGTTTCGGGAAGACTTGTTTCACCGCCTCAACGTCATCTCCATTCAATTGCCGCCGCTGCGCGAGCGCAAGGAAGATATTCCGCTGCTGGTCACGCGCTTTCTGGAGCAGTTCTCCAAGGAGAACGGCAAGCCGGCGCGCGCCTTCACACACGAAGCGATGCGCCTGCTGATGGATTACGACTGGCCGGGCAACGTCCGCGAGCTCGAAAATGCCGTGGAGCGCGCCGTGGTTCTCTCGACGCAGGACGTCATGGACGCCGACCTTTTGCCGGAGAGCGTTCGGACGCGCGAAATCACCAAAGGTGTACGCGTACAATTGTCCGAATTCCTGCCGCCGCTGCCGGGAGAAGCCGGAGAACGCAGTCCTGCGGCGACTCCTTCGCTATTCGAAATCCTCGAAGAAGTCGAGCGCCGCATCATCATGGACATGCTCGAGCGCACCAACTGGAACCAGACCGAAGCCGCCGAAAGATTCCAGATTCCGCTTTCCACGCTGAATCAGAAGATCAAACGGCTCGGCATCGAAACCCGGCGGCGCCTAAGCGCCCCGCGAGGTATGGCCTACGGCGTCAATCCCGCCGATTATTCCCCCGGCAAGTAAACTATCCTGTTGATTTTAGTGAACGAGCGGCCGGCCCGCGATTTTCTCGAGGACGCGGTACGGGGCGTTATCGGGGGCGACGAGCGCGCCGGCCGGTATGAGGAACGTTTGTTCAAGGGCATATTGCCCGGACATCACCGCGTGCGCTACTCCGTCCGTGAAAACCATCCAGGTAGCCAGCGGCGGGAATTCCAACCGTACTTTGGCGCAGTCTGCTTGGAACCGCGAATTTTCCTTCAGAAAATCGTGAAAGCGCAGCATGAATACGTCGTAGGGCGTTCGGCCCATGCCGCGCACGCCCAGTTTGCGCCCGAAGTCCTGCACGACGCGGCTTAGAAACGAATCGCTTTCGGCGATTTTTCGAAGGCCGGCATCTTCGGCGAACTTCCTGGCGAAGTCTTCAAACGGGCCGGTGGTCTGCCAAACGCGCGGCTTGGACGGGTTGAGGTTCGTGAATACGCGAAGAATGCGCCCACCGCGCGTGGGCCGGCTCGGGAAAGCGTCTACATGAAGCAGATCGTTGCGCTTGTGAAGCGGCAGGTCGCGCCCGTCTTCCTCGAAGGGACGAAAACTGGCGAAGTCGAGTATCCACTTGCCTGCGTAGGGCGAGAGAAATTGCGAAGCGAACCGGATTGCCTGCGTGCTGTAGTTCCGCAGTGCGCCGTGGATGCGCTCGGTTGCCGTGGCATTTCCGGAAACTCCGCGAAGCACGTCGTCGGTGGGACGATACGACACGTTCTTGTGCATGCGCAGCTCGGTCCATTGCTGCGTCAGCAAAAGCTCCGCGTCTTCGGCAGGGAAATCGAACGGCGGCCGCGGGAAGAATAAAATCTCGCCGCGTTCGAGCGCCTCGCAATAGTCGCGGGCGCGCGTGGCGCCTTGTTCGGGCTGCGACCACCCTCGCGTACCGTAGTCTTCCACTTGAACCCAGTGCGGCTCTGCCATTCGCTTAATTCTTCGCGGTACTTGGTGGTTTGTAGCCCCGCGGAAGGAGCGCCGTCGAAAGATCGAGGCCCGACAGGTCGACGCCGTCCAGGTTCGTCTCGCGCAGGATCGCCGTTCTCATGCCGGCTCCCTGAAAATCCGCTCCGGCGATGTCGGCGTCGCGGAAATTCGTAGCTCCAAAATCCGCGCGGCGCAGAACAGCCTGCCGCAGATTCGCGCGAAAGAGCTCCGCGCCTCCTACCTGCGCCTCGGTCAAATCGGCGCCTTCCAGGTTTGCTTCGGTCAGGTCTGCCTTCCGCAGGTCGGCGCGGCGCAGCCGGCATTTTCCCAGATCGGCCGAGGAAAGCCGCGCTTCCCGGAGGCTGGCCCCCTCCAGATTGGCGCCCTGAAAGTTCACGTAGGCGAGGTTGGCCTTCGCGAGATCGGCTCGCGAGAGATCGGCGCCGGTCAAATCAGCGCGGGACCCGGTCTCGTCGCCCCGGATGAATTTGTGGTGCGCCTCCAGAATCTCCGAAAGACGCTTGCCCTTATGGCGAATGCTGCTGGGAGATCTCAGATCTCCTCCTTTGGAAACCGCGACAGTTTCACGAGAATCGCTGGAATGAATCCAAACTGTTCGCCACATTTTACTAGAGATAGCGGCGGGATGCACTGCCGTGGCGCAGCCGGTGCGGTATGGTATCGTAAGCCTATGAAGGGGTTGTTGCATCGCGCGTCATTTGTTGCGATTCTCGCCGCTGCTGTTCTCCCAGCCGCCTGGATTTCCGCTTACCGCACCGTTGCCCAGGAGCCTTCCGGCAAGGCCGGGCAGGAGCTGGTGGCGAATCTCGCCGCGGGACGCGTGGTCATCGCCGTCGTCAAGGACGCGATTCTGATCGGCACCGTCGAGAATCCCATCGAAGCGGAAACGCGCACCCCGGCCCCCGTTGAAATGGAGACCTCCCGCGTGGGCATCATCCTGGGCGCGATCGACTGGTTTTCGCCCTCATCGCAACAACAAGTAGCGCGTCTCGACAAAGAGCTTCCCCACCTCAAAGCCTATCAGGTTGCGGTAACTCCCCACTTAAGCCCCTCGCAGGGGGGAGATGAAGCCTCCGATATCGAAACCGTCGGCCTGGGTTTGCAGCAGCGCCTCAACGAAATCGCCAAGGGGCTGCATGGCAAAGTCGATCTGCCCGAGAACGAGCCACTTGCCGAGTTGATCGTGGCGGACTACGTCCCCAGTTACGGCCCGGAAGTGTGGCAACTCGCCTTTGCCATGAAACAGTCGCAGCAGAAGGGCGATTATTGGGATACGCGCGTTCTCAAGCCAACCTACCTGCAATTCTGGCCGCCGGAGAAAGGGCAGCCGAAGACGCTCATCGAGTTCAGCTACCCTCCCGAGAATGCTCCCACGCCCCTGCTGGAAATGCTGCGGAAGAAGGATCCCCGGCTCGAAAGAATCCGCGATTCCGACCCGCAGATGGCACTCGTCGCAGATGAGCTCCTGAAGGGCGAGAGCAACAAGCTGTACGCCGCGGATACAACCCAATTCCTGCGTGCCTCGCTGGCTGCGATCGCGGACCCGAAGTCCCGCCAAACGGTGGCGGCGATCGGTGTGGAGAAGGGATTTTCCTGGGTACTGCCCCCACCCGCCGAGGCGGCGCCACGCAGATTGTCGCCGGAGGAAGCGGCGCAACAGGGCCAGCAACCGCAAGGCGAGCGTCCAGCCGATGCCCCCTCGCTCCTGAAACATTAATTTGCTATTTACTTAAGCCGGGTTTCTGCAATCATCCGCGGATTGCATCTCAACCCGAGGGGACCATCTCAAAAAGCGGGCGAGCGCTTGGCGAACGGCGCGCCTGGCACCCTAGTTACACCTTCAGAGGATGTTTCGCGGCCAGCTGCTCCTGCAATCGCTCATTCTTCTCCGTCACGGCGCGCGCCAGATCTTCTTTGTGCGCGATCATCTTGCCGGCAATCGCTGCGTCGCACGTACCCAGAATCTGCGCGGCAAAGATCGCCGCATTCACGGCTCCCGCTTTTCCGATCGCCATGGTTGCCACGGGAATGCCCCCCGGCATCTGGACTGTAGAAAGCAGCGCATCGAGGCCGTTCAAGCCGCCTGCGGCCATCGGAACGCCGATTACGGGCAGCGTCGTGTTCGCGGCGATCACGCCTGCCAGGTGCGCCGCCACACCGGCCGCCGCGATCAATACTTTCAAGCCGCGGCTTGCGGCGGTTGTGGCGTATTCGTGTGCGCGCGCCGGTGTGCGATGCGCCGAGACAACCTGCATCTCGTACGCAATCCCGAATTTATCGAGCACACTTCCCGCTTCGCTCATCACCGGATAATCGGTGTCTGAACCCATCAAAATTCCGACGAGAACCTGCCGCTCTGCGAATGTGTTCAACGAACCTCTCCCGTTAGCCTAGCTGGTGGATTTTGCTGCCTGACCCTGAAGTTCCTTCGCGCGTTCGCTCGCGCCGATGTCCGTGCGGTAGAACGCTCCCTCGCACTTTATCGAGCGAACTATTCCGTAGGCCTCGGTGAGTGCCTGTTGCAAATCCGAGCCGCTGGCCGCGACCACCAGCACCCTTCCGCCCGTCGTATAGAAGCGCCCCTTCTCGCTACGCGTTCCCGCGTGAAACACAACGCTCTCTTCGCTTCCGTGAGATGTGTTCGGCAAGTCCAGAATCTCCCTGCCCACGATCGGACTGCTTGGATAGCCTTCCGAAGCGATCACGACGCAAGCGCTCGCTCCCGACGTCCATTGGGCGCGGAACGCAGCGAGATTCCCGCGAACGGCGGCGAGGCAAGCCTGCGCAAGATCAAAATCCGCCCGCAGGAGAATCGCTTCCGTTTCCGGATCTCCCAGGCGGCAATTGTATTCGAGAAGCTTGGGCCCGTCCGGTGTGAGCATCAATCCAAAGTAGAGGAAGCCGCAATAGGGTAGCCCGTCCGCCTTCAGGCCACGCAGCGTGGGAGCCACCACGGTATCGACGATTTCTTTCTCGAGTTCCGGCGCGAGAATATCGTCGGTGGAATACGCACCCATACCGCCTGTATTGGGTCCAGCGTCGTTATTGAACGCCCGCTTGTGATCGCGAGTCGGAATCATCGGGATGAAGTGATCCCCATCGGTGAGGACGATATAAGAAAGTTCCTGCCCGCGCAGTCCCTCTTCGAGAAGCAACCGGCTCCCGGCATCGCCGAAATCGCGCCGCTCCATTGCCCGGCCGATGAATTCCTCCGCCTCGTCTCGCGAAGAGGTAACCAACACACCTTTGCCCGCGCACAAGCCATCCGCCTTGATCACCACGGGCCACTCTGCCTTATCGAGAGCCGCACGCGCGTCGTCCGCCGAATCACAGATTCCATAGATCGCCGCCGTCGGAATCCCATGCCGCTGCATGAATTGCTTGGAGAAAATCTTGCTTCCCTCCAGCTGGGCCGCCTCTCGCCGTGGGCCGAGGATAGGCAATCCGCGCCGCGAAAATTCATCCACGATGCCCAGCACGAGCGGCAGTTCTGGCCCCACGATCGTGAGGTCGGCTCCCAGCGATGCCGCGACGTACGCAGCCGCACGCACGTCCTTCAAATCGAGCGGTACGCATTCGGCGTGCTGCGCCATCCCGCCGTTCCCGGGAGCGCACCATATTTTTTCGACCGAGGCGCTTTGCCTCAGCTTCCAGACGATGGCGTGCTCGCGTCCGCCGCTTCCGATCACAAGAATCTTCATAGCGCTCCGAGTGCAGGAATCAAGAACGATAAAGCGCAGGCTTCCTCCGTGTCAACAATCCGCGCAGGCTACTTTTGCTTGCCGACGGGCTCGCAAAAATGATCTGATCGAAGGCGATGCCCTGGGATTTCGCCGCCATACTGTTGTTCCTTGCCGCCGTTGTGCCATTTTTAGGAAAGAGCCGGATGCGGCGGCTGTTGGCGCAGGAAAAAACAACGAAGCGCGACCGCCTTCGATTGTACGCTTCTACGGTAGGGTCACAATGGCTCATAGTCTCAATCATTCTGTGGCGCGCGAGAGTTCATCGGCTCAGCCTCGCGGAATTGGGCTTGGCCCTTCCGCATGTCCCGCTTGCGATAGGCGTTACCGTGGTTCTCTCCGCGTTGATTCTGACCAATCAATTGCTCAGCCTGCGGCAGT
>JBEKTG010000181.1:0-6773 GCA_049516275.1 Candidatus Acidiferrales bacterium | reverse complement strand
GTGCTGATGCACAGCGCGGAGTGCTACCGCGCCGTGGCAATCGTCCTGCCCGTCGTGTTGATCGGCTTCGCGATTATTTCCAGGCAGCGCTGGGCATGCACGATCGTCGCGGGAATTTACACCGCATATGCGGCTTTTATGATGTGGCTTTTTCCGTTCTTCCCCGCCACGCCAAAGCTCGGTCCTGTGTACCAGCACATCACGCACATGGTCCCGATGGAATTTCCGTTGCTGGTGATCGTGCCGGCGTTCCTGCTCGATCTGGCGCGCCCGCGCGTGGCCGCTTGGAGTAAATGGGCGCAGGCGGCTGTGCTCGGAGCGATCTTTCTCGCCGCGTTTCTGGCGGTCCAATGGCCCTTCGCGAATTTCCTGGTCTCGCCCGCCTCGGCCAACCGTTTCTTCGGGACGAAATATTTCGCCTATTTCGCCAGCCCCAACGGCTTCGACGTCCGCCACCTCTTCTTCCCGGTCGAGCGCACCGCCGGAGAATTCTGGCGCGTCATGGCTGAAGCCTTCGTCTTCTCGATTCTAAGCACCCGCCTGGGAATGGCCTGGGGAGACTGGGTCCGCAAGATCCGCCGCTAACCTTGAATTCAGCCGGGGCGGCCCGTCTTGTCCAGCTCGCGGTAGAATCCGAGCGACTCGCCTCGCACGAGCTTCGTGATCAAGAGAATTTGCCCGTAATGCATTCCGAAGTGTTCAACGACCTGGTAAACAGCATGCAGGCCGGTGACGGTCGAGCCTTGAATGTGGAAGGTAGCAAGCAACTCGGCCTCGCCGAGCCGCGACAGGACCGCCGATGCCTCCCGCAGGGTGCCATCCAGTTGCGACAGCAGGGCGCTTCTCGAAATCCCCTGGCGCGCGGCGAATTCCGCCGGGCGGTCGCGTGCGTCTTCCGACCGATTAAATGAGGAAACGAGCCACTGCCGCACGTTCCCGTCGAGATGCAGGATCAAGTTGCCGATGCTGTTGCTGGTCTCGTTCGGACGCCACCACACCTGCTCGTCAGTGAGCGATTCGACACAACTGCGAAGCCTCGGCCAATATTGTTCCAGCAGCTTCTTGCGGGAGAATTCCAGAAACAGCGTGGTAACAGTGGGATTCGCCAGATTGTCCGTCGAAGTCACCTTGTCCATTGCAGTGATCGGCTCTCCTAAGAATCGCTCTTGAGAAACAGTGCGTCGGCCCACAGGGCTTTGCCGTCCACGCCGGTGAACGGTGGCGAAAGCGACCAGAGCGAGAATCCCTGATTCGCCAGCATGTTCCATAGCGCGGGCAAAGTGTCGTCGCCAGCATAATGGGATTGCAGATTCACTTCCAGGAGCACAGCGCGGGTGTTCTCCAGAACGCGCCGCGCCCCGCAGAGAACGGCCCGTTCAAATCCCTGCACGTCGATCTTCAGCAGGTCCACCGTTCGCGGCTCCGCAAAGAGGCTGTCCAGCGTAACGACCGGAATCTGTTTTTTCTCGACAACGTGAGCAGCGTTCTTTCCGTAATGCGCCTCCAGAAAGTCAGACCGGGGCGGAAGAATCGAGGCGAAGTCCGAGGACGCAGTCACGTGCAGTTCCGCCTGGCCAGGCGCCTCACCGAGGGCCAGATCGAAAAATGTAACCCCGGGGCGCGTTCCGATTCTCCCACGGCAGGCCTTCATAGCTTCCGGATTCGGCTCGAATATCCACACCTCCGGAACGGGCAGAAACTCCAGCAGGGAGCCGATCCATTGCCCCTGGTTCGCGCCAACGTCGATCACGAACGACAGTGGCAGCAATTTCTGCGGGAGGATCGCAAGGCGCGATTGCTCCCAAGCCAACCGCTTGGCCGCCGAAAAAGCATCCGCCCACGGACGCTTCGACACGCGCGAGAGCGCTTTCCGCGCATCCAGAATTTCGCCCAGGAAAACTGGAACCAGCGGCCTGAGCATCCATTTCAACGGAGCCATGACCCGCAATCATGCCCCATTTCCTCTATGACTTCGCCGATTTTCTTCCTAGGGGAATCTTCTAACTCGAGGACAACCCCAATTAGCTGGTCTTATTCTAGGCCGCCTATGCGGCTTCCCCCCGGCCACGGTGGATTTATGCCAGAGCAGCGGTTTCCTTGTGCAGCGGCAGGGTAACAACAACTGAAGTTCCATTCTCACTGGATTCGATCGCGAAGGTCCCTCCGATAGCGACGACTCGCTCCCGCATCCCCCGCAATCCAACTCCCGACGCCTTGCCGCTGGCAATTTTCCTCTGAAGTTCCTCGTCGATTCCCTGACCATTGTCCCGGATTTCCATCGCCAGTCGGCCTCCGGTATCGGATAGCCGGACGAAGGCGGACGAACCCTTGGCGTGCCTATGAATGTTTGTCAGGCACTCCTGCGCGGTACGGAATAGGACTAATTCTGAGTCCTGAGGCAGCCGTCCCAAATCCGGAGGCATCTCCAGCACGACACTCATCTTGCTGCGCTCGGCGAAACCGTCGATGTACCACCTCAAAGCGGAACTCAATCCCATTTCGTCCAACAAAGGCGGATGAAGCAGGTAAGATACCGTGCGAATGTCGGCGGACGCCTGCTGAATGAGAGCTTTGTTTTCCTCGACGCGGCGCGCCGCATCCGCACTGAGCTTGTTCATTTCTTTCATAACTACTGCGACATTCATGCTGATCGCCGCCAGCAACTGACCCACTCCATCGTGCAACTCCCGAGCGATCCGCCGCCTATCTTCGTCTTGAAGTTTCAAGAGCCGGGCCGAAAACTCGCTTTCTCTTAATGCTTCCTCATAACGTCTCCGCTCACTGATGTCCCGGGCGATTTTGGAAGCGCCGACAATGTGACCCTGAGCGCCCCGGACGGGGGAAATCGTCAGGGAGACATGCACGCGGGACCCATCTTTGCGGAGGCGAACCGTTTCGAAGTGGTCGATGCGCTCGCCCTTCCGCAATCGGTCGAGAATCTTCCGCTCTTCCTGTTGCAGTTCGGCGGGAATAATTATTGTGATAGGCCGGCCGATTGCTTCCGCGGGGGAGTATCCAAAGATGCGCTGAGCGCCCGGGTTCCAACTTTGGATGACACCGTTCAAGTCTTTGGAAACGATCGCGTCGTCCGAGGACTCCACGATGGCCGCGATCTGATTCCGGGACTCAAAGAAGCCGACGGACTGATAGGCGGCTGACGCAAATTCAGCCATACTCTCCAGTTGTCGTTTGTCTTCGGCATCGAACTTGCGAACATCGTCGTGCGACACCGCCCACACCGTTCCGACCGCTTTTGTTCCCGAATAAAAGGGAACCAGAAGTGCCTCTTCGACCCAGGGCTTGACCGGTTCGAAATACGTGAACACCTTTTCCACATGCTTGAACAGTAGCGGCTTGTTTTGATCGAGAACCGTTCCGCAGGGACCGAACTCTCGCGGGGTCCCTCCGCCAATGTGCTCTTTCCACACGCCGGAGATTGCCGGCCAATAAAATCTCTTACCGCCATCGCCGGTCGTAAGCAAGCTGACCCCCGCCGATCCACACTGCAATACATCCAGGATCGTATCGGCCAACGTCTGCAACACCGTCTGCGGGGAATCTGCGAGGGCCTGCATCAATGCAACCAGCGCCCGGCTCTGCTTTTCATGATCGGGCGGCCGTGAAGGACGGCTGTCCAATTCATCTGTGAAGAGAATCGAATCCAGTGAGACTGGACCCACACTGCCGTCGATCATCGGGGCCTATCTCCAGGACCAAAGTAGAGTCAATACAAGTACGCGGAAAATGAGCCTAGCGCAAGGCCCTTGTAGCGCCCATAAGGTGTTTACTGTATAGAATTTAAACCAGTGTAAACCCACAAGTTTCGGCTCAGTTTACGGAGACTTTGGGCACTGCCTACCGGGCAGCTTAATTTCTCGAACTTCTGTGGTTTTTCCAGCACTTGGATCCCTACCACGACAACTACCGTTTGCAATTCGGTTTTCACCTCTGCAAAGTAGAATTTGATGTCAGAGGAGTCGCTTTGAACCCGAATTCTGACAAGGAAAACGCCGCCGCAAGCTCAAGCCGAGCCAGGGCGCGGTTCCCGGTTTACTCCTCTACCTCCTCTACTTCCTCAACCTCCTCGACGTCCTCTGCCTCCTTTGCCTCCTCGCATTTTCCTTCCTCCCCACTCGGCACACATGGACGAACGGAAACACACGTAAATCATAGAAAACAAACAACCGGCACTGCACTCACTCGACACTCTTATGCAGCTCTGCGGATCGCGTTTTTCGTCCTGATTTTTTGTCGTCCTGCGAGCGCACATGTGGGAAGCCCCGACGTGTTCCTTGACGCCAATGCGGGCCCCTACCGGCTGTTTGTCGCCGTGCGCGTGCCCCAGGTGATCCCGGGAATCGCGCAGATCGAGATTCGCAGCGCTTCAAACGACGTGCGCGAAATCAGGATCGCCCCGATGCAGCTTACCGGCCCCGGCTCGCAATACGCGCCCACTCCCGATGTGGCGCAGCGATCGAAGACCGACCCGCAATTTTTCACCGGCAGCCTCTGGCTGATGGAGCTGGGGTCGCTTCAGGTTCGCGTGGATGTGGACGGAGCGAAAGGCAAGGGCGAGCTGTCGGTTCCCGTCCCCGCGGTTGCGCAGCGCACTCTGCCGATGCAAAAGCCCCTGGGAGCTCTGCTGTTCGGCCTGATGATTCTGCTCGCTTCGGCGATTGTTTCGATATCGGCCGCAGCGGTTCGCGAAGGGGATGTGGACCCCGGCGCTGCCGCGTCCGCCGCAAAGCTCCGGCGGGGCCGCGTTGCTACCGTGATCGCGGCGCTGGTAGTAGGCTCTGTCATTTTCATCGGCGGCGAGTGGTGGAAATCCGATGCCACACAGTTCGCGCGTCGCATCTATTCACCACCGCAACTGGACGCGACGCTCCAGCCGGATGGGCGGCTCACCCTCCGCGAAAATGCAGCTCACCTTCCCGTGGGCAACCCGCGCCGCCCTGCTGACGCGATCAATTTCGACAACCTCATCCTCGACCATGGCCACCTGATGCATTTCTTCATGCTGCGAATGCCCGAGATGGACAGCTTCTGGCACCTGCATCCCTCACCCGCAGGCCACGGAGTCTTTGTCCACGATTTGCCCCCGATTCCGCCAGGGCATTACGAGCTTTTCGCGGACGTCGTACTCAGCAACGGTTTCCCCGTCACCATGGTGGGCCAACTCGACGTACCCGCTTACTCGGGCAAGGCGCTCTCCGGAGACGATAGCGGCATCGTAACCACCCCGATCTCGCAGGATGAACAGACATCGCAGAAGGACGCGAAAGACTCCACCATCTACTCGTTCCCCGATGGCGGAAGGATGATCTGGCAGCGCGATCCCGGCCCGCTCAAAGCCAATGTCCCGCTGTCGTTCCAGTTTCTAGTGCAGGATCAGGACCGAAAACCCGCGCACGACCTCGAGCCGTATATGGGCATGGCAGCACACGCCGAAATCATTCGTTCCGACGCTTCGGTGTTCGCACACGTGCACCCAGCTGGCTCGGTAGCCATGGCTGCGCTCGATCTGGCGCAAATGCAAACGCCCGGTTCGGCGCAAGCCGCCCAGCCGGAGGGTATGTCCTCCTCCATGCCGGCCGCGAACATGCCAGGGATGAACATGCCTGGAATGTCCTCGACGGTGGATCCGGCGATCTCGTTCCCTTACGGTTTTCCCAAGCCGGGCTTCTACCGCATCTTCGTGCAGATCAAGCGCGCGGGCCATGTGGAAACCGCGGTCTTCGGCGCAGCCGTCAATTGATGCGGAGCACTTCGGACAAAAATATGCCTGCCTTCTCCCGCGCTTGCGGCCAATTTTTTTGTGCTAATCTACGGCTCGCGTCGCCAAATTCCCGGCGCTGCTTTTAGGCTCCGGGGTTACGCGGCTTAGGTGGACTCTTGGCTGAGAATTCCGCAGTGAGTGCTCGCAGTCCCGGCGCGAAGAGCGAGGAATTATCCTCTCACGACCGGGCGAAGCTCACGCTCTTCATCGCCCTCCTGCTTCTCGCGCTCAGCGGCCTCGGCGCCTCCGTCGCCATGGTCCGGCTCTACTTATCCGAAGGCTGGGTGCACCACACCTACTCGGTGGAAGTCGCGCTCGGGGACGTTGAGTCCGCGCTCGCCTCGGCGGGATCGAGCCGCATTCATTACATCGATTCGCCGAGCCCTGCCTCCTTGCAGGCGTTCAAGGAGGCCGCGCAAAAAGTGCCGCTGGCGATCGCCCAGGTGCGCTCGCTGACGAGCGATAATCCGGGCGCGGCCCCTTTGTGCAACCGGTTGCAGGAAGTCGCGGACCGCAGGATGGCCGCTTCGCTTCGATCGGTGGAGCTGGTGCAGCGGAATGAAAGCGACTCCGCCAAACAAATGCAGCTAACCACCCAGGTGGGAGAGGCGGCCATCGAGACTGCGGCGATCGAGCAGCAGATGCGCGATAACGAGGACGAACTCCTGGCACAGCGGAGTCGCGTTACCAAGCTTATTTTCGCCAGCATCGTGGGCATTCTCGCGATTTCGTTTACGCTGTCGGCGGTGATGTTCCTGATCCACAACCGGATGCTCCAGCGCGAGCTTCGCGAGCGCGAGTCCGCCGAAAATCAATTGAGGCAACTGAGCGTCCATTTGCTGCGAGTGCGCGATGCCGAGGCCCGGCGCTTCGCGCGCGAACTGCACGACGGGCTCGGGCAGACGATGGTCGCCGCCAAGATGATGGCGGAATCCCTGGCCTCGCAGAATGCCGGGAACCCGAAGTTCGACGATCTCGCCACCCTGATACAAGA